>JAICGP010000148.1 GCA_025923055.1 Thermoleophilia bacterium | reverse complement strand
TGGAGCTGGGGGGAGCGCCAGCTCGTCCTCTTCCTCGTCCTCTTCCTCTTCTACTCCGCCTACTTCATGCTCCGCTACTCGGTGGAGGCGGGGCCGCGGCGGGCGAGCATGTCGGCGGTCTACGCGCTCTTCGGCGTCGTCCTGATCCCCGTCAGCTTCCTCGCCATCCGCCTCGCCGAGGGGCTCATCCACCCCGTCGTCTTCGACCGGAACGTCGGCGACAACCTCGCCGGCAGCCAGCTCCTCACCTTCGCGGTCTGCCTGGCCGGGACGCTCGCCCTGGCGGCGACGCTGTACGTGAACGAGCTGACCGGCAAGCGGGTCGACGAGCGGCTGCGCGAGCTTCGTGAGGCCCTCGAATGACCTCCGCGGAGCGGTACGTGACGGCGGCCTACCTCGTCGTCCTGGCCGTGCTCCTCGCCTACCTCGTCATCTACGCCTTCAAGCTCTCGCGTCTCGAGCGGGAGGTCGGGGAGCTCGCCGAGCTCGCACGGCGGCGCAAGGAGGAGGCGGCCTAGCCGTGGAGCTCTCGCTCCTCCTCTTCTGGCCGGCGCTCGCCGGCTACACCGAGGCCGCGGTCGCCTACGCGGGCGACACCGTCCGGCCCGGAAGGCTCGTGCGCGCGGCGACCTGGGGCGTCCGGCTCGGCTGGCTCGCACAGACGGCCCTGCTCGTCGCCCAGGCGGCGGACGCCGACGGGTTTCCCTGGGGGTCGTGGGCGGGCTCGCTCAACCTCTTCGTCTGGATGTGCGTCGGCGCGTACCTGATCTGGGGCTGCCGAGCTCCTTTCCGGCTCCTCGGGCTCGCCGTCATGCCACTTGCCGCCGCGCTCCTCACGCTGGCGTGGGCCGCGGGCGGAGCGGGCGAGCCGGCCAGCAGCGAGTTCGGAGACCTGTTCCTCGCCTTCCACGTAGGGCTCATCCTCGCCGCGTTCGCCGGCTTCACGCTCGCGGCCGCGCTCGCCCTTCTCTACCTCGTCCAGGAGCGGCGCCTGAAGCGCCGCTCGCCCGGCGTCCTGCGCCTGCGCTTCCCCTCTCTCCAGACGCTCGACACGCTGACCGTGCGCACGATCGCGGTCTCGCTGCCGGCGCTCACCGTCGGGATCGGGATCGGCTTCGCCCGTCTCGGCTCCGAGGGCGGCGCCTTCGACGCGATCATGGCGGTGACGCTCCTCGCCTGGGCCGTGTATGCGGCGTTCCTCGTCCTCCGCTGGGAAGCCGGGTGGCGCGGCCGCCGCACCGCCTACCTCGCCCTCGCGGGCTTCCTGCTCGTCGTCCTCGTCCGCCTCGTCCTGACGCCCTTCGTGCACTTCTAGAGTGGCTGCACCGACGACATCGACCGGTTTCTGGCGGCTGCAAGGCTGATGCGCCTCCTCCTCGTCGGGACCTCCTACCAGCGCGCTCCGGTCGAGCTCCGGGAGCTGCTCGCCTACGACCGCGACTTGCGTCGGGAGGCGCTCGAGCGGCTCGCCGAGGGAGGCGCGGAGGCTGCGGTCCTGTCGACGTGCAACCGGACGGAGGTGTACGCGGTCGCGGACGACACGGCCGCGCTCGAGGAGCGGATCTACGGCGAGCTGGCGGCGCTCTCGGGGCTGTCGCACTCCGAGCTGGCGCCCGCCCTCTACACCGTCGCGGACGAGGCGGCGGCGCTCCATCTCTTCCGCGTCGCGGCCGGGCTCGACTCGATGGTGCCGGGCGAGGCGCAGATCCTCGGCCAGGTGCGCGAGGCCTACAACGGCGCCCGTGAGGCGCGGACCACGGGCGCCGTCCTGCACAGGCTCTTCCGCCAGGCCCTCCGGGTCGGCAAGCGCGTGCGGACCGAGACGGCGATCGGGGAGAACCCGGCCTCCGTCTCCTCGGCCGCCGCCGAGCTCGCCGAGCGCGTCTTCGAGGAGCTCGCGGGGCGGCGCATCCTCTTGCTCGGCGCGGGCAAGGTCGCCGACCTGACGGCTGCGAACCTGATCTCGCGGGGCGTGGGGGAGATCGTCGTCGCCAATCGCTCGCCCGAGCGGGCGGACGCGCTGGCGCGCCGCTTCGGGGGCCGGGCGGTCGGGCTCGATGCCGTCGAGGAGGAGCTCGAGCGGGCGGACGTCGTCGTCGCCTCGACCAGCTCCCAGGGCGTCGTCCTCTCGGCTCAGCAGGTCGAGCGGGCGATGAGACGCCGCCGCGGGCTGCCGGTCTTCTTCATCGACGTCGCCGTCCCGCGCGACCTCGACCCGGCGATCAACGAGCTCGAGGGCTGCTACCTCTACGACATCGACGACCTCGAGCGCGTCGTCGCCGAGAGCGTCGCCGGCCGCCGCGAGGAGGCCGTGCGCGCCGAGGCGATCGTGAGCGAGGAGGCCGACGGGTTCCGCGCGTGGCAGCTCTCCCTCGACGTCGTTCCCGCGATCGCGTCGCTGCGGGCCCAGGCGGAGTCGATCCGCCGGGCCGAGCTGGAGCGCGTCGAGAGCAGGCTCGCCTCGCTCTCGCCGAGCCAGCGGCGGGCGGTCGAGGCGCTGACCAGCCAGATCGTGGCGAAGCTGCTCCATCAGCCCACCGTGCGCATGAAGGAGGCGGCCGCCGCGGCCGACGGCGTCCTCTACGCGGACGCGGTGCGGCATCTCTTCGGCCTCGGGGACGATGCTGATCCGGCTCGGCAGCCGCGGAAGTAGGCTCGCGCTCACGCAGGCCGGGCTGGCCGCGGAGGCCCTCCGCGCCGCCGACCCCGACGCGGACGTCGCAATCGTGCCGATGACGACCGCGGGCGACCGCGACCGCTCCCGGCCCTTCGGCGAGATCGGCGAGCGCGGCGTCTTCGTCAAGGAGATCGAGGAGGCGCTCCTGGCCGGGCGGGTCGACGTTGCGGTGCACTCCGCGAAGGACATGACCTCGACGGTCGTGGACGAACTGGCGGTCGGCGCTTATCTCCCGCGCGAGGACCCCCGCGACGCGCTCTGCGGCGCGGACTTTCTGCAGTCCGGGATGCGGATCGGGACGGCCTCTGCGCGCCGTCGTGCACAGCTGCTTGCCATCGAGCCCGAGCTCTCCATCGAGCCGCTGCGCGGCAACATCGAAACGCGGTTGCGGAAAATGGCCGAGCGGGGCCTCGATGCGATCGTGCTCGCCGCCGCGGGGCTCGACCGGCTGGGCCTGGGAGCGGAGATCGGCATCCGTCTGCCCCGCGCTGACCTGCTGCCCGAGGCGGGTCAGGGCGCGGTTGCGCTGCAGGTTCGTGCAGGCGAAGAGGAGCTCGTCGCTGCCCTGGACGACCGCGAGACGCGCCGGTGCGTCGAGGCCGAGCGCTCGTGCGTCGCCCGGATCGGCGCCGGCTGCCTCGCTCCCGTCGCGGCGCACCACGACGGCCGGACGCTGACCGCGTTGATCGCCGACGAGGACGGCCGCTGGATCGAGCGGCGGAGCGGGGAGGACCCCGCGGCGCTCGCGGACGAGCTCCTCGCCGCCACGGCCGCCCTGCGCGCGTGAGGGTCGTCCTCACCGGGACGGAGGCCGCCGCCGTGCCGCTCGCAGCCGCTCTCGCCGCCGAGGGCGTCGACGTCGTCACGTGTCCGCTCGTCGCCGTCGAGGCCGTCGCCGGCCCGCCGGTTCGAGCGGACGAGTACGACTGGCTCCTCCTGACCAGCCGGAACGCGGTCGAGGCGCTCTTCGAGCGGCTCGAGGGCGACCTGCCGCGCGTCGCGGTCGTCGGCCCCGGCACCGCCGAGGCGCTGCGCGCCCGTGGGCGCGAGCCGGATCTCGTCGCCTCGGTCTCGACCCAGGAGGGGCTCGCCGCCGAGCTGCCCCGACCCGCCGGCCGGGTGCTGTTCGCGGGGGCGGTGGACTCCCGCGACGTCCTTGCGCGCGAGCTCGGCGCCGACTTCGTCCCGCTCTACCGAACCGTCGCCCTCCGGCCGAAGCGCTTCCCGGCGGCCGACCTGGCCGTGGTCGCCTCCCCGTCCGCGGCGCGGGCTTTGGCCGCCCTCGAGCGCGGGCTGCCCTGCGTCTCCATCGGACCGGTCACCTCCACTGAGGCGCGCCGCGCAGGACTCGAGGTCGTCGCGGAGGCGGCCGGCCACGACCGGGAGGGCCTCGTGCAAGCGGTCAAGGGCCTGTCCGGAGAATGACTCACGGCGCCTGACAGGCGCCACGCGGCGCGAGGCCGCGGCCTCAGTCGCGCCGATATGCCCGCATATCGACGCTCCCTGCGTTCTTGCCTCGCACCACGTGTCGCGTGTCATCCACCATGGCCACTTTCCAGACAGACCCTTAAGCTCGCCGCATCGAACGCCGGTTCATCACCTTCCTGACGGATTTCGGCCTCGAGGACGACTTCGTCGGCACGTGCCACGGGGTCGTGAAGACGATCGCGCCGGAGGCGGAGGTGATCGACATCACCCACGGAATCGCGCCCCAGAACGTCCTCCAGGGCGCGCTCGTCCTCGCCGCGACGCTGCCCTACATGCCGGCCGGCGTCCACGTCGCCGTCGTCGACCCGGGCGTGGGAGGCGCCCGCAAGCCCCTCGCGCTGCGCTCCGGCGACGGCCGCCTCTTCGTGGGTCCCGACAACGGCCTTCTCCTTCCGGCAGCCGACCGGCACGGAGGAGTCGAGAAGGCCGTCGAGCTGGCGGCCGGCCCGTACCGGCTCGAGCCCGTCGCCCGGACCTTCCACGGCCGCGACATCTTCGCCCCGGCGGCCGCCCACCTCGCGGCTGGGGTCGCGCTCGGGGAGCTCGGGCCGGCCCTCGACGCCGACGATCTCGTCCGGCTCGAGGTGCCCGAGCCCGACGTCGACACGCGCCGCATCCGCGCGACGGTCGTGCACGTCGACCGCTTCGGCAACATCCAGCTCAACCTCACGAGCGCGCACCTGCGGCAGGTGGGCATCGAGCCCGGCGCTCGGGTGGAGATCGAGGTCGGCTTCGAGCGCTACTACGCCGTCGCCGCGCACACCTTCGCCGAGGTGCGCCGGGGCGACATCGTCCTCTACGAGGACGCGTACTGGAACATCGCGCTCGCGATCAACCAGGGGAGCGCGGCGGAGATGTTCGGCGCCCGGCCCGGCCAGGAGCTCCGGCTGACGGCGGCCAAGGCGTGATGGAGCTCCTCGAGGCCGCGGGCAGGCGCTTCGCCCGCCTGGCGACGAATGCGGTCGTCGCGCGCCCCCGGCTGTGGAAGCTCTTCCGCAGGCCGCTGCGGGCGCAGTTCGACCGACTGGCGCCGTCGTGGCACGGGAGGCTCGGGCCGGAGGCGCTCGCGGCCCTCGCGCTCGCCCTGGAGCGACTCGACCGGCCTCCGCGCTCGGTGCTCGACCTCGGCACGGGCACGGGGAAGGCGGCGCGCCTCGTCGCCGAACGCTTCCCCGAGGCGGAGGTCGTCGGTGTCGATCTCGCGCCGGCGATGGTCGCCGAGGCGGGGCGCCTGCTACCCGACGAGCTCGCGGGCCGCGTCCGCTTCGAGGTCGCCGACGCGGCCGAGCTCCCGTACGGGGACGCCGCCTTCGACCTCGTCGTGCTGCTGAACATGATCCCGTTCTTCGCCGAGCTCGCGCGGGTGACCGAGCCCGGCGGCGCGCTCGTCGTCTCCTTCGCCTCGGGGCCCGACACGCCGATCTGGACGCCGCCCGGGACGCTGCGCTCGGGCCTCGGCGCCGCCGGGTTCCAGCGCTTCGAGGATCTCGCCGCCGGTCCGGCGACGGCGCTCCTGGCGCGACGGCGTCAACCCGGTTAGGATCCCGCGAAACGGCGTTCGCGGCACGGTTGCACCGGCCCGGACGTCGTTTTTTCGTTCCGTCGCGGTCGGCAGCCGGAAGTGGCGAGGGCCGGAATCGAACCGGCGACACCACGGTTTTCAGCCGTGTGCTCTACCAACTGAGCTACCTCGCCGCGGCACCGAAGTGTAGCCTCACCGGCCGTGCCCGAGGCGAACGCCCGGAAGGTGGCCGTGATCGGCGCCGCGCTCGACCTGGGCGCCGGACGGCGCGGGGTCGACATGGGGCCCTCGGCGATCCGCTACGCGGGCCTGGACGACCGGCTCGAGGAGCTCGGCGTCCGCTGCTCGGACTGGGGCAACGTCGAGACCGCCGTCGCCGAGGCGGCCGAGAGCGGGCGCTCAGACGCCCGCTTCCTCGCCGAGATCAAGGAGACGTGCGAGCGCATCGCCGGAGCCGTGACCCGGGCGGTGACGAGCGGACGGACGCCCGTCGTCCTCGGCGGCGACCACTCGATCGCGCTCGGGACTCTCGGCGGGATGGCCGCGGTCCACGGTCCCGGCGCGGTGCTCTGGCTCGATGCGCACGGCGACCTCAACACCCCCGAGACGTCCCCGAGCGGGAACGTCCACGGGATGCCCCTGGGCGCCGCCCTGGGGCGGGCGCCGGACGTCTTCGCGAGCGAGGCCTGGACGCTCCCCGCGGTCGACCACGAGCGAGTCGTCCTCCTCGGCGTCCGCTCGCTCGACGACGGCGAGCGCGAGTACGTGCGCGATCGCGGCATCGCCGTCTACACGATGAGCGAGCTCGACCGAAGGGGGATCGAGCCCGCGCTGCGGGAGGCGCTCGAGCGCGTCGAGGGGGCGCCGTTCCTCCACCTCTCGCTCGACATGGACGTCGTCGACCCGGAGGTGGCGCCGGGGGTCGGGACGCCCGTGCGCGGCGGGCTCTCCTACCGGGAGGCGCACCTCGCGATGGAGCTCGTGGCGGAGTCGGGGCTCCTCGCCTCGCTGGAGATCGTCGAGGTGAACCCGATCCTCGACCGCGGCAACGAGACCGCGGCGCTCGGAGTCGAGCTCGTCGCGAGCGCCTTCGGCGCGCGCATCCTCTGACTACCGCAGGAAGCGCTCGACCGCGGCGGCCGTCTCGTCGAAGGCGTCCCAGAGCGGGATGTGCCCACCCGGGACGAGGGCGACCTCCAGCAGGTCGCCTAGCGCGGCGCGGTAGCGCTCCAGCTCGCCGGCCGAGACGAGCTTCGAGTGGGTGGCG
>JAICGP010000147.1 GCA_025923055.1 Thermoleophilia bacterium | reverse complement strand
TTGGCTACGAGAACAGCTTACGCGCCCGCTGGAGCCCCTCGACGAGCCTGTCGATCTCCTCGGGCAGCGTGTAGAGGTAGAAGCTCGCGCGCGTCGTGGCGTCGACCCCGAGGCTCGTCATGAGCGGCTGGTTGCAGTGGTGGCCTGCCCGGACGGCGACGCCCTCCGCGTCGACCACCTGGGCGACGTCGTGCGGGTGGACGCCGTCGAGGTTGAAGCTGATGATGCCCGCGCGGCGCTCCGGCGGCGGGCCGTAGAGGGTGAGGCCGGGGATCTCCGAAAGGCGCCCCCAGGCATAGGCGGTGAGCTCCGCCTCGTGGCGCTCGACCGCCTCGAGGCCGACCTCGGTCAGGTAGTCGACGGCGGCGCCCAGGCCGACGGCCTGCGCGATCGGGGGCGTGCCCGCTTCGAACTTGTGCGGCACGTCATTCCACGTCGTACGCTCGAGCGTGACCTTGCGGATCATCTCGCCGCCGAGCTCGAAGGGCGACATTCGCTCCAGCAGCTCGCGCCGTCCCCAGAGCACTCCGATGCCGCTCGGCCCGCACATCTTGTGCCCCGTGAAGGCGACGAAGTCGCAGCCGAGCGCCTGGACGTCGAGCGGGCGGTGCGGCGCAGCCTGCGCAGCGTCGACCACCATGACGGCCCCGCGCTCGTGCGCCCAGCCGGCGAGGCGCTCGACCGGGTTCACCGTTCCGAGCGAGTTGGAGACGAGACCGCACGCCACGAGCTTCACCTGGCCGCGGGCCTCGAGCTCGTCGAGGGCGTCCAGCCGCAGCTCCCCGTGCTCGTCGATCGGGATCGCCGCAAAATCCGCGCCGGTGCGGCCGGCGATGTACTGCCAGGGGACGAAGTTCGAATGGTGCTCGAGCTCGGTGACCAGGACGAGGTCGCCCGGGCCGAGGTTGTCTAGGCCCCAGGCGTAGGCGACGAGGTTGAGGCCCTCGGTCGCGTTCCGGGTGAAGACGACCTCCCCGGGCTCCGCGTTGACGAACCGGCGCGCCTTCTCCCGCGCGCCGTCGTAGGCCGCGTCGGAGCGCACGCCGAGCTCGTAGACGGCGCGGTGGACGTTTGCGTACGACGTCTCGTAGAACCGACGCATCGCCTCGAGCACCTGCCGCGGCTTCTGCGAGGAGTTCGCGGAGTCGAGGTAGGCGAGCGGCTTGCCGTGGATCGCCTGCTCGAAGATCGGGAAATCGGCGCGCAGCCTGCGCGCGTCGAGGCCCGGCTGAGCGGTCACGGCCACACGTCCCATGCTAGCGGCCGGGCGGCGCGCCACCCCCGCGCTCGAGCTCGGCCTCGACCTCGTCGAGCCAGTCGAGGTGGGCGGCGAGGAGCCTGCGGCCGAGGCCGTGGACGAGGCGCAGATAGCGCTCGCGCTGAGGGAGGGTCTCGGCCACTGCCTCCGCGACGTCGAGCTCCTCCGCGGCGCGCGCGACGTCCTCGCGGAGCCCCGCGAGGCTCTCCAGGACGACCTCGTCGCCCGCCAGGTCGGCCGCGAGCAGCTTCACGACGGCCTCGTTCTGGATCCGCGGCAACACGGCGGGGGTGGTGAGCCACCGCCTGATCGCCGCCCGGCCCTTCTCGGTGAGCTCGTAGTGCGTTCGCGCGCGGGTCCGGCCCGGCTCGGTCCGCGCGACGAGGTAGCCCAGCCGTGCGAGGCGCTTCGGCTCGGCGTAGTAGTGGCTCTCGGCCGCGGTCCAGTAGATCCGGCCGCGACGCATCATCCGCACGATGTCGTGCGGGCCCGCGCCGCCCTCGCCGACGAGCGTGAGCACGACGTACGAGAAGGGGGTCAGCTCGCTCCTTGACATGACTCCACTCTGGAGTTATAAGCTCCATGATGGAGTTTACGCGAGAGGCAGGCGATCGGACCCGGCTCGGGTTCCTGGCGAACGAGGTCGTCCTCCACGTGCCGGGCGCCGCGACCGGAGGCGCGTACTGTCTCGCCGAGTTCGAGGGCCCCGGCGGGGACATGCCGCCGCTCCACGTCCATCGCTCCGTGGACGAGGCGTTCTACGTCCTCGACGGCGTCATGTCGCTCTTCGTCGGGGACGAGTGGGCGGAGCTCGCGGCCGGCGACTCCCTCGTCGCGCCGCGAGGCACGCCGCACACCTACCGCGTCGAGAGCGACGGCGCGCGCTGGCTCGTGGTCTGCTCCCCGGCCGGGTTCGACGACTTCGTCCGCGAGGTGGCGAGCGCCGGGAGGAACCTCGCGCCGCCCGCTCTCGCGGATGCAGCCGCCCGCTACGGGATCGAAGTCCTCGGGCCGCCGGGGGCGCTGCCCGGCGGGCGCTAGCCCCCCGGCCGCTCGAGAGCGGCGATCTGCCAGAGGCCGCCGCGGGTCTCCTCGGCGAGCCGCAGGCCCCGCTCCTCCGCAGCGGCGACGAGCGCCGCCGGCGGGTGGACGAAGGTGCGGTACTCCCAGCGCAGCAGCCGAAACCAGACGTTGAGGAGCCGGGCGCCCGCGCGGATCACGCCCCGGTCGCGCGGGAAGCTCATGACGAGGTAGCGGCGGGCGCGTCCTGCGGCCGCGCCGACGAGGGCGTCGTAGTCCGGGTAGCAGCAGACGACGCGGTGCATGAGCACGGCGTCGGCCGGCTCGGCGAGATCCGGGTCGGCGACCAGGTCTCCGAGACGGCGGTCGACGCGCTCTTCCACGCCCCGTTCCCGCAGGAGCCCGAGCGCGGCCTCCTCGTACTCGGGCGAGAGCTCGAGGTTCGTCGCGTGCGCGGCGCCCGCCTCGAGCAGCTCGAGCTGGAGCGCGCCGACCCCCCCGCCGACGTCGAGCACCGTCGCGCCCTCGACGCCGCGCTCCCGCAGGAACGCCACCATGCGGGCGCCGGTGTCGTCGAGCCCGTCCTTCTCGTAGCGACGCACGTCGCGCCGGGCGGCACGCTTGCCGAAGAGCCTCGCGTAGCCCTTCGGCGCGCAGCAGCTCACGCCGCCAGCAGACGCGCCTCGAGGACGCTCTGGAGCGCGTCGCGGACCGGCTCGAGCTCGATCCGGTCGAAGACCTCCTGGTAGAAGCCGCGCACGATGAGGAGCTGCGCCTCCTCGCGGGAGAGCCCGCGCGCCATGCAGTAGAAGAGCTCGTCGCGGTTCACCTGCGACACGGTGGCGCCGTGGGTGCAACGGACGTCGTTCGCGAGGATCTCGAGCCCCGGGATCGAGTCGGCGTGGGCCTTCGGCGAGAGCAGGAGGTTGCGGTTCTCCTGGTAGGCGTTCGTGCGCTGCGCGTCGCGCTCGACCTTGATCATCCCGCGCCAGACCGAGGTGGCCCGGTCGCGGAGCACGCCCTTGAAGGCGAAGTCGGAGGTCGTGTGCGGCGCCTCGTGCTCCTGGAGCGTGTCGTAATCGAGGTGCTGGTCGCCGTCCGCGAAGTAGGCCCCCGTGACGCGCGACGTGGCTCCCTGGCCGGCGAGGCGGTTCTCGATCGTGACCTTCCCCTTGCGGGAGCCGAAGCCGCCGGCCACCCAGTCGAGCTCGGCGTCCCGGTCGACGCGCGCCCGGTGCGTGGCGAAGTGCCAGGTCCCGCGGGAGAGGTTCTGGATCGAGACGTACTCGAGCTTCGAGCCGCGCTCGAGAAAGACCTCGGCGACGGCGTTCGAGTACGACTCGAGCTCGGGCTCCGCCGAGGCCGACTCCTCGATGAGCGTGAAGCGGGAGCCCTCGCCGGCGACGACGAGGAGGCGCCAGAAGAGCGTTCCGCCCGGGGTCGAGTTCCCGACGCGGACGTAGAGCGGCTTGGCGAGCTCCACGCCGGCGGGGACCTGGACGAGCAGGCCGTGCTTCCAGAGCGCCGCGTTGTGCGCGGTCAGCTTGTCCTCGGCGCCGACGAGCGTCCCGAGCAGCTCGTGGTCGTCGAGCGGGGCGAACGTGACGCCCTCGGGCGCCTGCACGATCTCGACGGCGCCCTCGGTCGCCTCGGCGACTCCGGCCGCGTCGATCTCGAGCATGCTCTCGCCCGCCTGCCGCGCCCGGTCGCCGTTGACGGAGAACGCGTCCGGGTCGAAGCCGCGGAGGTCGGTGAAGCGCCAGTGCTCGTCCGAGGTCGACGGCAGCGGCAGCGCCTCGTAGCGCTCGAGAAACCCGGCCCTATCCACGGGGCGCGTATCTCCGGTGGAGGATGATCGTGTTGCCGTCCGGGTCCTGGACGAAGCCCATGTGGCAGACGCCGGTGTCCTCGATCCCGACGACGGTCCCACCCGCGGCACCCACCTCGTCGACCGCTGCGGCGACATCGGGGACCCGAAGCGCGATGCCGGCGACGTTCGGCGTAAAGTCCTCGCCGTCCCGCTCCGGGTTCCAGAAGGCGAGAGTCACGTTCGGCGTCTCTACCTCGCCGGCGGAGAACTGGCTGGCGGGGAGGCCGAGCACGTCCCGGTACCAGGAGACAGCCCGCGGAAGGTCTCGCGTCGGGACTGACACGAAATCGACCTGCTCGACCTCCATCGGCCTGCTAGCCGACCGACCCTTCCATCTGGAGCTGGATCAGCCGGTTCATCTCGACCGCGTACTCGAGCGGGAGCTCCTTCGTGATCGGCTCGACGAAGCCGGAGACGATCATCGCCGCCGCCTCGGCCTCGGAGAGCCCGCGGCTCATGAGGTAGAAGAGCTGCTCCTCGCCGATCTTCGAGACGGTCGCCTCGTGGCCGATGTCGACGTCGTTCTCGTCGATGCGGATGTACGGGTACGTGTCGGTGCGCGACTCCTCGTCGAGGATGAGCGCGTCGCAGACGACCTTGGAGCGCGCCCCGGTCGCCCCCTTGGCGACCTCGAGCAGGCCGCGGTAGCTCGAGCGCCCCCCGTTCTTGGAGATCGACTTCGACGTGATCACGGAGGACGTGTTCGGCGCGACGTGCACGGCCTTGCCGCCCGCGTCCTGGTGCTGGCCCTCGCCTGCGAACGCGATCGAGAGCACCTCGCCGTGGGCGCCCTCGCCCATCAGCCAGATGGCCGGGTACTTCATCGTCTGCTTCGAGCCGAGGTTCCCGTCCACCCACTCCATCGTCGCGTTCTCGTAGGCGACCGCGCGCTTCGTGACGAGGTTGTAGACGTTCGACGACCAGTTCTGGATCGTCGTGTAGCGGCAGCGCGCTCCCGGCTTGACGATGATCTCGACGACCGCCGAGTGCAGCGAGTCGGTCGTGTAGATCGGGGCCGTGCAGCCCTCGACGTAGTGCACGTAGGCGCCTTCGTCGACGATGATCAGCGTGCGCTCGAACTGGCCCATGTTCTCCGCGTTGATGCGGAAGTAGGCCTGGAGCGGCATCTCGATCGAGACGCCCGGCGGCACGTAGATGAACGAGCCGCCCGACCAGACGGCGGAATTGAGCGCCGCGAACTTGTTGTCGTTCTGCGGGATGATCGTCCCGAAGTACTGGCGCACGAGGTCCTCGTGCTCGCGCAGGCCGGAGTCCATGTCGAGGAAGAGGACGCCCTTCTCCTCGAGCTCGGCCTGGAGCTTGTGGTAGACGACCTCGGACTCGTACTGCGCCCCGACGCCGGCGAGGAACTTGCGCTCCGCCTCGGGGATGCCGAGGCGGTCCCACGTCTGCTTGATGTCGGGCGGCAGGTCCTCCCAGGACTTCGCCTGGGTCTCGGTCGGCTTGATGTAGTAGTAGATGTTGTCGAAGTCGATGCCGGAGAGGTCACCGCCCCACTCGGGCATGGGCCGGGCCTCGAAGTACTCGAGCGACTTGAGCCGGAAGTCGCGCATCCACTGCGGCTCGTCCTTGTGCTCGGAGATCGCCGCGACGACCTCACGCGTGAGGCCGCGCTGCGACTTGAAGAAGTAGTCCTCGGGGTCGTGGAACCCGTAGCGGTACTCGTTACCGATCTCCCCGACGACCTGGGTCTCTGTGGTTGCCATTACGCCTCACCTCCTACCGGCTCTGGCGTGAAGGTCTCGTAGCCCTCGGCCTCGAGCTGCTCGGCGAGCTCGGGACCGCCTTCCCGCACGATACGCCCGTCGACGAAGACGTGCACGAAGTCGGGCTTGATGTAGTTCAGGATCCGCTGGTAGTGCGTGATCACGAGCGCGCCCATCTCGGGCCCGACGAGCTCGCGGACGCCGCCCGCGACGATGCGCAGCGCGTCGATGTCGAGCCCGGAGTCGGTCTCGTCGAGGACGGCGAGCCGCGGCTGGAGGAGCGCCATCTGGAGGATCTCGACGCGCTTCTTCTCGCCGCCCGAGAAGCCGTCGTTCAGGTAGCGCCCGGCCATCTCCTTCGGCACCTTCAGCTGCTTCATGGCGGCGTCGAGCCGCTTGCGGAACT
The DNA here is from genome assembly GCA_025923055.1 of Thermoleophilia bacterium. Taxonomy (GTDB): domain Bacteria; phylum Actinomycetota; class Thermoleophilia; order Gaiellales; family Gaiellaceae; genus JAIBJN01. The sequence continues at coordinate 707 of JAICGP010000147.1, read as the reverse complement.
CGGGAATCTTGATGGGGTCGTCTTCCCCGCCGGCCTTGGCCTTACGCACGGCGTTGATCGCCGAGCGGAGGAAGCTCGCCACCGTCACGCCGGGGACGGCGTGCGGATACTGGAACGCGAGGAAGAGGCCGCGCTGGGCGCGCTCGTCCGCCTCCAGCTCGAGGATCGACTCGCCGTCGACGAGGATGTCGCCCTCGGTGATCTCGTAGGCCGGATGGCCCATGAGCGCGTAGGCGAGCGTCGACTTGCCCGACCCGTTGGGGCCCATGATCGCGTGCACCTCGTTCGTGTTCACGGAGAGGTCGACGCCGCGGACGATCTCGGTCCCGTCCTCGGTGGAGACGTGCAGGTTCTTGATCTCGAGCAGCGCCAAGCTTGTAACACCCTCGCTGAAGTCGGGAAACGGCCCCGGCAGCCGCTTCGTGACACCGTCAGTGTAGCGGCTACCCTCGGCCCGGCCGGAGCATCCGCCCGTGCTATCCTCGGTCGCGATGGGCCCCATCGGCTGGCAGGAGATGATCCTCATTCTCGTGGTGCTGCTGCTCCTCTTCGGAGCCAAGCGCCTGCCGGAGATGGGCCGCTCGCTCGGCCGCGGGATGCGCGAGTTCAAGGACGCGGTGACGGGCAACGAGAAGGACGAGCCCGAGCGGGCTCAGATCCCCGAGCCGCCGTCCGGCAGCACCGCGACCGAGGACCGCCAGGCCAAG
>JAICGP010000146.1 GCA_025923055.1 Thermoleophilia bacterium | reverse complement strand
TACGCGCGAGGAGATCCACGAGCGGGTGAAGGACGTGCTGGTAGAGCAGCTCGGGATCGAGGAGGGGCAGATCACCGAGGAGGCCTCGTTCCAGGAGGACCTCGACGCCGACTCGCTCGACCTCGTCGAGCTGATCATGGAGCTCGAGGACCAGTTCGGGATCAAGATCTCGGACGAGGATGCCCAACAGATCCAGACCGTCGGCCAGGCCGTCGACTACATCTCCTCGCACCAGTAGCGAGGGCGCCGGGGACGCCCTCCTGGCCCTGATCGAGGCGCTCCCGGTCGAGCGCCTCCGGCACGCGTTCACGCACGCGTCGTGGGCGGCCAGCCGCGCGGACTCCTACGAGCGGCTCGAGTTTCTCGGCGACAGCGTCCTCGGCCTCGCGATGGCCGAGGAGCTCTACGAGCGCTTCCCCGACTACGCGGAGGGGCGCCTGGCGAAGATCCGCGCGCACGTCGTCTCGCGCCAGAGCTGCGCCATCGTCGGGCGGCGGCTCGGGCTCGGCGAGCTCTTCGCGGGCCACGCGGGCGAGGTCGACCCGGAGGAGCTGGAGCGGCTCGCGCTCAACCGGAACGTCCTCGCGGCTCTCGTCGAGGCGTGCCTCGGGGCGCTCTACCTCGAGCACGGCTTCGAGCGCATCCGCGCCCCGATCGTCGCCGCGTTCCGCGACCGGATCGACTACGCGATCGAGGGCCACGTGGACTACAAGACGGAGCTCCAGGAGGAGCTCGCGCGCCGCGCCCTCTCCGTCACGTACACGGTCGTCGAGGTCGAGGGCCCTCCGCACGACCGCCGCTTCACCTGCGCCGCCGTGATCGACGGCGAGGCCGCCGGGACGGGGACCGGCGCCTCCAAGAAGGCGGCCGAGCAGATCGCGGCCCGCGAGGCGCTCGAGCGCCTCGCCGGCGCCGGCGGCTGAGCCGTGGCCCCTCCCGACCTCGAGCAGGAGAAGCGGCTGGCCGCCGAGGCCGCCGCTGAGCTCGTCGAGGACGGCATGCTCCTGGGTCTCGGCACCGGGTCGACGGTCGGCCACTTCCTCGTCGCCCTCGCCGGCCGGGGCCTGCGGCTCCGCTGCGTCGCCACGTCGCCCCGCACGGAGGCGGCCGCCCTGGAGCTGGGCCTCGCGGTCGAGCCCTTCGCCGGCATCGAGCGCCTCGACCTCGCCGTGGACGGCGCCGACCAGATCGCTCCCTCGGGCTGGCTGGTCAAGGGCGGCGGCGGGGCGCACACCCGCGAGAAGGTGGCGGCAGCCGCCGCCGACCGCTTCGTCGTCGTCGCGTCCTCGGACAAGCCCGTCGACGCGCTCGGCCCGCCCGTCCCCGTCGAGCTGCTCGCCTACGGCGTGGAGGCGACGCTGCGCTCCCTCGCCCCCGCGGAGCTTCGCGGCGTGCCCGCGAGCCCCGACGGCGGCGTCATCGGGGACTACCTCGGGCCCGTGGGCGACCCCGGCGAGCTCGCCGCCCGCCTGGCGGCGACCGCCGGCCTCGTCGAGCACGGGCTCTTCGGCCCCGAGCTCGTGGACGAGATCCTCGTGGCGCGGGGGGACCTCGTCGAGCGCCGGCGCCCCTGACGCGGGCGCCGGCGTGAAAGACTGCGCGGCATGGACTACGTCACCCGCGGCTTCCGAGGCCGGCGGCGCGAGCCGGACGAGAGCGCGCGTGTCCCGCCCGGCCAGTACCTGACGGACGACTTCCCCGTTCTCTCCGCGGGCCCCACGCCGCACAGGCCCGTCGCCGAGTGGAGCTTCGCGGTCGTGGCGCAGGACGGCGAGCAACTCGCGCGCTGGTCGTGGGACGAGTTTCGCGCCCTTCCGAGCGAGACCGTGACCGTCGACATCCACTGCGTCACGAAGTGGTCGAAGCTCGACACGACCTGGGAGGGAGTCTCCGTCGACACCCTCCTCTCCGACGTGGAGGCCGAGGCAGGCTACGTGACCGCGTTCTGCGACGGCGGGTACACGACCAACCTCCCGCTCGAGGACGTCACCGGCGGGAAGGCGTGGGTCGCCTTCGGCTACGACGGCGAGCCGCTGGAGCCCGAGCACGGCGGGCCGGCGCGACTGCTCGTTCCGCACCTCTACTTCTGGAAGAGCGCCAAGTGGGTGCGCGGGCTCCGGCTGATGGACGAGGACGAGCCCGGCTTCTGGGAGGAGCTCGGCTACCACCTCTACGGCGACCCGTGGCGGGAGCAGCGGTACTGGGGCGACTAGGTCCGCTCCGGTGGCGCCTAGCGGAGGTCGTCGAGGTCGTCCCGGAGACGCCGAGCGCGGCCACCATCGTCCTCGACGTCCCGGACTGGCCGGGGCACCGCGCCGGCCAGCACGCGGACGTGCGCCTGACCGCCGAGGACGGCTACCAGGCGCAGCGGAGCTACTCGATTGCCTCGGCGCCGGAGGACCCGCGCCTCGCGCTCACCGTGGAGCGGCTCGAGAACGGCGAGGTCTCGCCCTTCCTCGTCGACGAGCTGCGCGCGGGCGATCGTATCGAGCTCCGCGGGCCGATAGGCGGCTACTTCGTCTGGGAGGCGAACGGCGGGCCGCTCCGGCTCCTGGCGGGCGGGTCCGGCGTCGTGCCGCTGATGGCGATGCTCCGCCACCGCGAGGCGACGCGCTCCGAGGCGCCCGCGACGCTCCTCTACTCGGCGCGCTCGCTCGGCGAGGTCCTCTACCGGGACGAGCTCGAGCGGCTGGGGGCCGCGGGCGCCGGGCTGCGGGTCAGCTACACGCTGACGCGCGAGCGGCCGCCCGGGTGGTCGGGGTACGACCGGCGCATCGACGGCGACATGCTCGGGGAGGTCTTCGGCCCGGTCGACCCGGCGGCGACCGCGTTCGTGTGCGGCCCGACGAGCTTCGTGGAGGCCGCCGCCGATGCGCTCGTCGCGCTCGGCCACGACCCTGCGCGCGTCAAGACGGAACGCTTCGGCCCGACGGGAGGTTGACATGGACGCAGACGACCTGAGGCTGGACGGGAACTCGCTCGGCGGCCTGCTCGGCGAGCTCTTCGGCCGGGAGATGACCGCGGCACTCGGCACGTGCGCCTCGTGCGGCGCCGTCGGCGAGGTCGCGACTCTCGTGGTCTACGCCCATGCGCCGGGGACGGTGGGGCGCTGCCGGGCCTGCGGCGCCGTTCTCCTGCGCGTCGTCCGCGCGGAACGCCGCATGTGGGTCGACCTGCGCGGGCTCCGCTCCCTCCAGCTAGAGCCGCTCGGCGAGGAGCCGTAGGCGGTCGGCGACCGCCTCGTCGTACTCGGCGCGGGCGGCCGGAGGCGCTCCCTCGGCGACGAGCTGCCAGTTGAGGGCGCGGCCGAGAGCGCCGAGGAGGTCCGCCGCCGGGAGCGCGGCGACGAGCTCCGCGGCAGGCCGGAAGGCGCTCCAGGGCTCGAGGTAAGCGTCGCGGAAGCGGTCGAGCTCGGGCGCCCCCGCGGGCAGGCCGAGCTCGTAGGCGAGCACCCGCAGGGTCACGTGGAGCGTCAGGAACGGGTGTGAGACGCAGGCGTCGCCCCAATCGAGGAACAGGTAGCGGCCGTCGCGCACGAAGACGTTCGCCGAGTGGAGGTCGTCGTGCTGAACCGTCTCGGGCACCCCGCGGGCGGCGAGCTCGCGGCCGAGCTCGCCGATCCGTGACGTCCGCTCGCGAAGCTGCCGGACGACGCCCCGCTCGAGCCCTCGCTGCCGGCCGAGGAGGTCCTCGAAGGCGGCCGGGAGGTCCGCAACGCGGCGGTCGGGCGCGCCCGCGCCCAGCAGCTCCGGCGCGACCTCGGCGGCGTCGATCTGGAGCTGGGCGTAGCGAGGCAGGATCTCGAGCCAACGCTCGGGATCGGCCAGGTCCCGGAGCTGCGTCCCGGCATCCGCCTGCAGGATCCAGCCGCGCCGCGCCTCCGCCGCGAGGAGATCGGGCAGGCAGTCGGGACGCACACGCGAGAGGAGCTCGACGACGGCCGCCTCGTGCGCCAGCGCGGGCATACACGCCTTGAACCAGACGTCGCCGTCGGCTGTAGGGAACCGCAGCACGGTCGACCAGGGCCGGACGTGCGGCTGCTGGACCTGCCCGGTCGTGAAGAGGCCGAGCCGCTCGAGCCGGGACTCGACCCAGGCGACCGCCTGGTCGAGCCAGTCGGCCTGCTCCCAGAGAAGCGTGTCGCCGTCCACGTCCGTCCGAATCGTCACACTTCCGGCCGTGTACCTGCGCTCCGTCTCTATCCGGGGCTTCAAGTCGTTCCCGGATCCGGTCGAGGTGCGCCTCGAGCCGGGCGTCGCCGTCGTGGTCGGGCCGAACGGGTCGGGGAAGTCGAACGTCGCCGACGCGATCGTCTGGGCAGCCGGGAGCCTGAGCCCGAGCGAGCTCCGCGCCGAGCGGCCCGAGGACGTGCTCTACGCAGGCTCGAAGGAGCGGCCCGCGGCCGACTGGTGCGAGGTGGAGCTCGTCTTCGACAACGAGGACGGGGGCGGCCCGCTCGACGTCGCCGAGCTCTCGGTGACACGCCGGCTGCACCGCGGGGGCGAGGGCGAGTACCTCGTCAACCGGGCGCGGGTGCGCCGGACCGACGTCGTCGAGCTGCTCGCCGGGATCGGCCTCGCGGGCGAGATGCACTCCATCATCGGCCAGGGCCGGGTCGAGGAGATCCTCGGCTCGAAGCCGCACGAGCGCCGCGCGCTCGTGGAGGAGGCGGCCGGGCTCGGCACCTTCAAGCGGCGCCGCCACCGGGCGGAGCTGAAGCTCGCGCGCGTCGAGGTCCAGGCCGAGCGGGCGCGCGACCTCGAGGACGAGGTGCGGAAGCGCCTCCGTCCGCTGGCGCTGCAGGCGAGCGCCGCCGAGCGGGCCGCGAAGCTGGGCGAGGAGATCGAGCGGTTACGGGCGCGCCTGGCGGCGGCCGAGCTGGAGCGCATCGAGGCACGGCTCGCCGCCGTCGAGGAGCGGCTGACCGAGGCCGGTCAGGAGCGCCGCCGGCAGGACGAGCGCCTCGAGGGCGTACTCGTCGAGCGGCGGCAGGCCGAGGACGGGCTCGCCGAGGCGGCCGAGCGCCACGAGCACGCCACGGCCGCGCTCTACCGGCTCCGCAGCGCGATCGAGCGCCTCGACCTGCGGCGCGAGCGCCTCGAGGAGACCGCGGCGGCGCTGCTCGCCGAGGCGGAGCGGCCGCGCGTTCGCTCGGCAGGGCGGTCGGAGCCGAGCTTCCAGCGGGCGCTCGCAGCGGCCGGCGGCTGGGCGCCCGAGCAGGTCGAGCTTGGCGAAGCGGTCGCTCGCCTCGAGCGCGCCCACGCAGAGCGGCGCGACGCTCTCGCCGCCGTGTCGGGCGGCGAGACGTGGTTCGCGGCGGACGCGAAGGCCGCTGCGTTCGACGAGCCGGCGACCCGCCGCGAGGACGTCCTGCGAGCGCTGGCGGAGCTGGCGGCGAGGGCTGCCGAGTCGTGCGGGACGGCGACGGGCGCCTCCTCGCGGCTGGAGCCCGCCCTGCGGGCCCGAGTGGACGCAGGGGGCAGCCGCGCCGGGGAGCTCGGCAAGGAGCTGCGGAGGCTGGGCGGCTGGGAGTCGGAGCTGCGGCGGGCGGCGGCCGAGGCGGCCGAGCGGGTCTCGTCAGTCGGGATCGAGCGCGCCCGCCTGGAGGCCGAGCGGGACGAGGTTCTGCGCCGCCTGCCCGAGGACGCCGAGGCCGAGGCGCTCACTGACGAGGAGGCCGAGGAGCTGCGCGCCCAGCTGGCGCGCCACGAGCGCCGGCGGGAGGCCCTCGGCCAGGTGAACCCGCTCGCGGCCGAGGAGCACGCGCGCGAGAAGGCCCGCCTGGAGGAGCTGATCGTGCAGCGCGAGGACCTCGAGCGCTCGCTGACCGAGCTCGCGTCCCTGCGCGACGAGCTCACGGAGACGGTCGAGCGGCGCTTCGAGGAGACGCTCCGCGAGGTGGAGCGGCACTTCGAGGAGGTCGCCGGGACGCTCTTCCCCGGCGGCCGCGGCCGCCTGATCAGGGCGGAGCCGGAGGAGGAGGAGGGCGAGCCCGGCATCGAGATCGAGCTCCAGCCCGCCGGCAAGCGGATCACGCGCCTCTCGCTCCTCTCCGGCGGCGAGAAGGCGCTCGGCGCCATCTCGTTCCTGTTCGCGCTCTTCCTCGCGCGCCCGTGCCCGTTCTACCTCCTCGACGAGGTCGAGGCGGCGCTCGACGACGCGAACATAGGGCGCTTCACCGCACTTCTTCGCCGCTTCTCGGGCCGGGCGCAGTTCATCGTCGTGACCCACCAGAAACGGACGATCGAGGCCGCCGATATCCTCTACGGCGTGACGATGGGCGCCGACGGGATCTCGCAGGTCGTCTCGAAGCGACTGGCGGCCGAGCCCGAGGCGCGGGCGCTCAGCGCGTGACGCGCTCTTGGGCGGAGTTCCTGGGCGATCCCGAGGGCGCCCCGGCCGGCGACGACGTGAAGCGGCGGGGCTGGTTCGGCCGGCTGCGCGACTCGCTCTCCTCCAGCCGGCAGGCCCTCACGCGGGAGTTGCTCTTCGATCCCAGCGACGACGACGCGTGGGAGCGCCTCGAGGAGGCGCTCATCGCGGCGGACTGCGGCGTCCCCGCCACGGTCGAGATCGTCGAGCGTCTCGAGGACCGCGAGCCGGCGAGCCGCGAGGCGCTGCTCGAGGGCCTGGAGGAGGTCGTAGCGGACCTGGTCAGCGTCGACGGTCAGGAGCGCCTGGCGCTCGGCGGGCCGCCCGCGGTCGTGCTCGTCGTGGGCGTCAACGGCACGGGCAAGACAACGACGATCGGGAAGCTCGCGCACCGGCTGCGGGAGTCGGGGCGCTCGGTCGTCCTTGCGGCCGCCGACACCTTTCGGGCCGCCGCCGAGGAGCAGCTCGAGATCTGGGCCGAGCGGTCGGGCGCCGACTTCGTGGGCTCGCAGCGCGGTGCCGACCCGGCCGCCGTCGCCTTCGACGCCATCGCCGCCGCCGAGGCGCGGGGCCGCGACGTGGTCGTCGTCGACACGGCGGGGCGGCTCCACACGCAGACCAACCTCATGGAGGAGCTGGCCAAGGTGCGCC
>JAICGP010000145.1 GCA_025923055.1 Thermoleophilia bacterium | reverse complement strand
TCCCCCAAGTGCCCCCTTCTTTGATGCAGTGAGGGAAACACCCCGTTCCCACACACACCCACCACACCCACATGGGCCGGTACGGCCAAGAGCGCCGCCAGGGCCGGCCCGCGCGCGGGGGGGTCGCGCCGGGTTGGTCCCCCATCTGCAACAACGCCGGGGCCATTGGCGGCAAACTGGGTTCCCCCCACGGGAGAGAGCCACAGGCGAACGACGGTCACTTCCGCAGACCGCGGAGGTACTCCTCCACGGTCATGCGGCGCCCGCCCTCGCGCTGCACCTCGAGCGGCTCGACCCTACCCTCGGAGAGCGCCGCCTCCGGCCGCGCCGGCCGCGCGCGCCAGACGATCAGCCGGCGGCCGTCCACGAGGCCGCGGGCGCCGATGTGCGGCGAGAGCGCGCGGATCCGGTTCAGGTTCTCCTCCGGCGGCAGCGACCAGTCGAGCTCGCGGTCGGCGGCCATGATCTTGTCGGCGTACGTCACCCCCGCCTCGGGCTGGGGCACGAAGGTCGGCTCGGAGAAGACCTCGTCGAGCAGCTCCAGGGCGACGCGCGTGGCCCGCTCGAAGACGACCGCGGAGTCGTCCTCGGGCCCGATCGGGAAACGCCGCTGCGCGGCGATCGGGCCGGCGTCGAGCTCCGCCGTCGTGCGGTGGATCGTGACGCCCGTCTCCCGGTCGCCCGCCATGAGGGCGCGCTCGACCGGCGCGGGACCACGCCAGCGCGGCAGGAGCGACGGGTGGACGTTGAGCCACAGCCGCTCGGCGAGCAGCCGCTCCGGTATGAGCACGCCGTAGTCGGCCACGATCACGATGCGCGCCTCGCCGGGGAACTCCGTCAGCCGCTCCGGCTGCTCGACGCGGATACCGCGCCGCAGCGCGACCTCCTTCGCGGGCGGGGGCAGCTTCTTGCGCCCCCGTCCCCGCGGCTTGTCCGGCTTCGTCAGCAGGAGCTCGATCTCCCGGCGCGCGGCGAGGCCGTCGAGGATCGCCGCGCCGAAGGAGCCGGTCGCCGCGACGGCGATGCTCATGGGCCGACCTGCGGCCTATGAGCGCGTGGAGGGCGTGTGAGGGAACCGGAAGGTTCCCTCACATCGACGAAGGGGGCACGTGAGGGAACCCTGGTTTCCCCCACGGGAGCGAGCCGGAGGCACGCGACGCTCACGCGAGCGGGCCGAGAATCGGCTGCGGGCGCAGCTGCGCGAGCGCCTCCCGCCGTTCCTCCGGGGTCGTCCGGTCGACGATGAGCACCCCGTCGAGGTGGTCGAGCTCGTGCTGGATGACGCGCGCTTCGAGACCGTCGGCCTCGATCGTCAGCGCCTCTCCCTCCGGCGACGTCGCCTCCACCGTCACCGAGAGCGCCCGCTCGACCGGGACGATCACGGAGGCAGATCCGAGCGACAGGCAGCCCTCGTCGGCCGACTCCCGCTCGTCCGAGGCGCGCGTGAGCCGCGGGTTGACGAGCGCCGTCACCGGGGCGTCTTCGACCGTCTGGTAGACGAGGACCCGCCTGAGGACGCCGACCTGCGGCGCCGCCAGGCCGACGCCGCGCGCCTCCTGCATGAGCCGGCCCATCCGCTCCACGAGCTGGGCGACCGACTCGTCGCCCGCCTCTACGTCGTGCGCCTGCATCCGCAGGACGGTGTCCGGGTACTGCCGGATCTGCGCGAGCGCCGCTCGACGCCGGGCTTCACGCTCGGCGTCGAGCTGCTCGCTGCGAACCTGGCCTTCGACCTCGCCCACGCGGGGAGAAGTCTAGACCGGAAGGCAGGCCGTTCCTACACGTTGGTCGCCGTCGTGCGGCGCGGCTCGACCGTGCGCGACCAGACGGCCACGAGGACGACCGCGACGACCACAGCGAGGATGAAGCCGAGGATGCCGCCGCCGACGAGCCAGCCGACGAGCAGGGCAGACGCGACTCCGATCACGATCGTCATCAGGATCCCCATCGAGTCGGAGCCAGGGTGGAAGAGCCGCCCGAGCGCGCCGACGATGAGCCCGACGATGATCAGTCCGATGATCTCTCCGATTCCCATGGCGCGCTTGTGCCCCCCGCGGGCGGCGCCGAAACTCGGCCGGCTGTCGGCGCGTGGCGAGGCCCATTGACCCCTCACATGCTTTCTGCGAGCATCGTGACCGGGGGAGGACGGAGGCCGGATTGGCACGAAGTGGGCGCGCTCGACTCGGATTCGCCGCACTGGTCGCGGGGGCTCTGCTCGCCGCCGGTTTGAGCGGCGCGGCCGCGGCGGACGGGTCGCCGGACGGCTCCTGCCCGCCGCCGGACGGCCGCCAGTTCTGCCTGAGCGTCTCGCTCGCGCCCGGGGAGGTGTCGGCGTCGTCCGAGGGCGCTCCCAGCTTCATCTCCTCGACGATCACGGTGCGGAACGTTGGCGGCAGCACGTTGACGCAGGTGACAATCGCCGCCTGCCTCGTCGCCGGCGAGGACGGCCGGGGCTGCGCGCCTGCTCCGCCGGGCGCCTCCTTCACCTCAGCGGTCGCCGGTGCGGGAACCTGCACGATCAGCGGGGCGACCGCCAACTGCAAGCTCGGTTCGCTACCGGGAGGCGGCGTTGCGACGGTGGAGCTCGTCGCGCGCGCCCCGAGCGAGCCGGGGCCCTTCCGCAACGTCGTCACGGCGACGGTCAACGAGGGCTCGAACGACAACCCGGCCTCCGACCCCAACCGGGACACGGCCACCGTCGCCGCGCTCGGGGCGGCGCTCGCGCCCGGGCCGACGGCCACGTCGTTCGTCCCGAGCGGGACGGCGCTCGCGCTCTCGGCGGAGGCGGGAGGCCAGACGGGAGAGGTGACGATCCCCGCCGAGCACGACGCCCTCACGGCGGCGCTTGCCATCACCGACACGACGCCCCTCGTGTGCCCGAAGCGCGAGGTCTGCCGGGGCGGGGCGTGGGTGGACGCCTCCATTCCGGGCACGTTCGAGATGGGCCTTCGCTTCAGGCTGAGCTGGCCGGCCGCGCTCGTGCCAAGCAAGCAGACGACGAAGAACTTCGTCCTCTTCTACCTCGCGTGCGACGGGTGCGAGCTCGAGGTCATCCGTGCCCGCTGCAGCTCCGCGACGCCTGCCGTCCAGGAGATGCCCTGCCTCTGGAACATCCGCGACCTGCGCACGAACGGCTTCGAAGCCACCCTCGTCTCGACCCACAACGGGAAGATGCATTAGCCCAAGGCGGTCGCCTCGAGCGCCCGCAGCGACGTCCGTACCCGCTCGGCCGAGACGACGTCGTCCTTCCGTTCGAGCAGCGCGAGCGCCTCCTCCAAGCAGGCCCGCGCCTCGCCGTTCCCCGAGAGCGAGGAGACCTCCGCGAGGTCCTGGAGCGCGTCGGCCTGGAGCACGAGGGCGTCCGTGGCGCCGAGGAGAGCGACTGCCTCGCGTGCCAGCGCCTCCGCCTCCTGAGCCAGACCCTTCGTCGCCAGCACCCTGGCGCGAACCGAGCGCCAGAGCGCCTGCGACGTGAGGTCGTCGTCGGCCGCGAGCTCCTCCGCGAGGCGGGTGAGCTCCTCCGCCTCGTCGTGGCGGCCCTGCACGAAGACGGCCCGGGCAAGCTCTCCCGCCGCCGTGGAGAGGAAGTACTTCTCGCCCATCTCCGAGAGCACCTCGAAGTCGCGGCGGAGCTCCCGCTCGGCCGCCGCCGGATCCCCCGCCAGCATCTCCACGGCGCAGGATTGCTGCGACGTGGACGCCGCGACCACGCTGCGGCCCAGGTCCGCCAGCATGAGCCGGGCCTCGCCGTAGAGCCTGCGGGCGAGATCGAAGTCCCCGTGCATCGCGCGCAGCCCGCTCAGCATGCTCATGACGAGGCCCCGCGTCCGCCGGTCCTCGGCGGCGTCGGCCACGATCCCCGCACACCGATCGATCGCCTCCGGCACGGGCATGGGACCGTAGAGCGCCGCAATCGCGTGCTGCGAGGCGGCGTGGAGGCGCTGCCGCTCGTCGCCGCCGGACGACGCGTGCTCCATCGCCCGGCTGGCCGCCGCGCCGGCGTCACCGTACCTGCAGGCGGTCCCGTACGCCCACGCAAGCATGCGGAAGGCACGCGCGAGCTCGACGTGGTCGCCCGACGCCTCGAGCAGGGGTAGGCCCGCCGCCGCCTCTCCGACCAGCTGCCCGGTCCAGTCCTCGGGCGCGGCCGAGTGGCTCCGGACGCGAATGCGGAGAAGTCGCGCGCTCGCGGCGAGTCCCCGCTCTCCGGCCGCCTGGGCGAGCTCGACCGCCTCGTCGAGGAAGGTTTCGGCCCACGCGAACTCGCCGATCGCCATCAGCGCCTCCGCGAGGTCGGGGATCTGTCGTAGCCGCTCCGCCGCGTCGGCCGGCTGAAGCGCGACGGCGCGCCGCAGGAGATTCGCGGCCGCCGGCATGTCGCCGCGGGAGAACGCGCGCCCGCCCGCCGAGGAGAGGCGGGCCGCCGCCCGGGCGCCGAGCTCGCGCCCGTGCTGGTCGAGCGGCCCCAGCTCGGCCAAGCAGCGGTGCGCCTGCTCGAGGTGGTATCCGAGGATCTCCTCGTACTCGACGGCGCGGTCGGCGTCCCGGTTGACGCGGTCTGCCCAGGCGACGAACTGCTCGTGGAGGACGGCGCGCGAGCGCTTGAGGAGCCCTCGGTACGCCGCGTCCCGGATCAGGATGTGCCCGAAGCGGTAGGTCCGCTCGGACGCTAGCTCGGTCGGCGCCGGCCGGACGAGCCGCTTTCGCCCCAGCGCCTCGAGGAGCGCCGGGACGCGCTCCCGGACGCCCTCGGAGACGAGCTCCTCGACGGCTCCCCGGTTGAAGCGCTGCCCGACGACGCTCGCAGCGTCGATCACCTCCCGCTCCTCCGGGCCGAGGCTCGCGAGACGAGCCGCGAGCAGCGCGTGGATGCTCGGAGGCATCGAGACCGCCGAGAGGTCGCCGGCCGCGACCCACGTCGCGCCGTCCCGGCGGACGAGTCCCTCCTCGATCATCATCTCCAGGAGCTGCTCGACGAACAGCGGGTTGCCCTCCGACGCTGCGGCGATCCGCGCGCGGACGGCGTCGTCGACTCCGGAGTCGCCCAGCAGCTGCTCCACGACGCGCCCCACGTCCGCCTCGGTGAGCGGCTCGAGCGCGATGCGGAGGCGCTCGATCCGCTCCCCCCACCCCGGCCGGATCTCGAGGAACTCGGGTCGGGCCAGGCAGACGAGGGCCAGCGCTCCTTCGCCCTCCTCCGCGAGGTGCTCCACGAACTCGAGGAACGTCGTCTCGGCCCAGTGGACGTCCTCGAACGCGAGGACAAGCGGCCCGCGGGCGGCGAACGCCTCGAGCACCTTGCGGGCGCCCCAGAAGACCTCGTGCACTGGAAACTGCGAGGTGGAGAGGCCGATTGCCGAGGCGACCCGCTCGACTGCGCCCCGGTGGTCCGGGCCCGCGAGGCGCGTGAGCTTGCCGAGGGCGGCCTCGGATGTCTCCTCGTCCGAGATCGCGGCCGCCTGGCGGAGCGCCTCGCGCAGGGGCCAGAACGTGATGCCGCGCCCGTACGCCAGGCAGCGGCCGCGCAGCAGGGACGCCCCCGGGTCGAGCGAGTCATCGAGCGCATCGAGCAGACGCGACTTTCCCACGCCGGCGTCGCCGAGCACCGTCACGAGCCGCAAGCGCCGCGCGGCGGCCGCCCGGTCGAGCTCGTCGCGGAGCCGGCCGAGCTCCTCCTCCCTGCCGACGAGCGGAGCGACGCTCCTCCGGCGCCTGCCGTCCTGGCGGGCCACGCCCTCGAGCCGGTACGCAGAGAGCCGCTCCGACTTCCCCTTCAGCTCGAGCGGCTCGACGGGCTCGGCCTCGATCGCGTCTCGGACGAGGCGGTACGTAAGCGGCCCGATCAGGATCTCCATGGGCCCTGCCGTCTGCTCGAGCCGCGCCGCGACGTTGATGGCGTCCCCGACGACGACGTGCTCGCCGCTCGTCGGATCCCCCGCCACGACCTCGCCGGTGTTCACACCGATGCGGCTGACGAGACGGACGCCCCAGCCTGCGTCGAGCTCGTCGTTCAGGCGCTCGAGCGCGGTGCGCATCCCGGCCGCCGCGGTGACCGCGCGGACCGCGTCGTCCTCGCGGACGACCGGAAGGCCGAAGACGGCCATGACGGCGTCCCCGATGAACTTCTCGATCAGGCCGCCGTGACTCTCGAGGACGCTTCGCATCTCGTCGTAGTACCGCGTCATCACAACGCGCAGCGACTCCGAGTCGAGCGCCTCCCCGAGGGTCGTCGAGCCGGCGAGGTCGCAGAAGACGATCGTGACGAGCTTCCGCGCGGCCTGGCCCGTCCTCTCGGCGACGAGCGGCGTCCCGCAGAAGCCGCAGAGACGGAACCGCTCGGGGTTCTCCTCGCCGCAGCTGGGGCAGACCCTCATCGGCCGAGTCTACGCCTCGGGGCTGGGGGTACCCGGGCTCCGCTGCCGGGAGGTGCCGGCACGCCTAGGAGACGGCCTGGGGATCGACGTCCACTGAGCACGTCAGCCCCTCGCGCCGCATCGCCGGCGCCGCCGCCGCGAGGAGGCGGGCTGCCCGGGAGGCGACCCGCCGGGGCGTCTCGGTCTTGGCCAGGATCTGAGCGCGGTGGCGCCCGCGCAGGCGCAGGAGCGGGGCCGGGCCGAGGAGGTCGTGCTCCGCGACCACCCCCGCGAGGCCCGCCTTCACCTCCGCGAGCAGGCGGGCCGGTTGCGAGGCCTCGGGCCCCGCGACGGCGACCCGGACGAGGTGGCGGAAGGGCGGGTAGCCGAGCTCGCGGCGACGGTCGAGCTCGCCGGCGAGGAACTCCTCGACCGCGTGGCGCGCGGCGAGCGCGATCGGGCGCGAGTCGGGCTGGTAGGTCTGCACGAGGACGCGGCCCGGCGCGTCGCGGCCGCTGCGCCCGGCGAGCTGGGTCACGAGCTGGAAGGTCCGCTCCTCCGCGCGCAGGTCGGGGAGCGCCATCGCCGTGTCGGCGTCCACGACCGCGGCGAGCGCGACTCCCTCGAAGTGGTGTCCCTTGGCGACCATCTGCGTACCGAGCAGGACGCCCCGCTCGCAGGCCGCGAAGCGCCCCAGGATC
>JAICGP010000144.1 GCA_025923055.1 Thermoleophilia bacterium | reverse complement strand
TCGAGATCCTGCGCGGGATCGCCTCGCACGTGCGCGGCGAGGCGCTGCCCGAGCCGGCGCCGCTGGCGGGCGCGGTCCCCTTCGAGGCCGTGCACCAGGAGCTGTCGCGGTTCCGCTACTGCACCTCCTTCTTCGTCGAGGGGGACGACGTCGATCCCGAGCGGCTCGAGCAGGAGCTGGGCCGCCTCGGCGACTCCCTGCTCGTCGTCGGCTCGGCGGGAGCGGTCAAGGCCCACGTCCACACCGACGAGCCCGGCGCCGCGCTCGCGCTCGCCACCGCGGTGGGCGTGATCGAGGAGGTGGACGTGAAGAACATGCACGTCCAGACCGCGGAGCGGGAGGAGCGGCTCGTCGGGACAGTCGAGCTCGCCCGGTGCGGCGTCGTGGCCGTCTGCGCGGGCGACGGGAACAGGCGCCTCTTCGAGAGCCTCGGCGCGACCTGCGTGGACGGCGGCCAGTCGATGAACCCGGCGACCGCCGAGATCGTCGCCGCCGTCGAGGCGCTGGAGGCGCGCGAGGCGGTCGTCCTCCCGAACAACAAGAACGTGATCCTCGCCGCCGAGCACGCGGCACGCGCGACGATCCGGCCGGCGCGGGTGGTGGCGACGCGGACGCTGCAGGCGGGGCTCGGGGCCATGGTCGCCTTCGACGCCGGGCGCGGCGCCGACGAGAACGCGGCCGAGATGGACGAGGCGGCGGCCGGCGTGCGGGCCGGGGCCGTCACGCGCGCCTCGCGCGACGCAACCGTCGGCGGCCTCGACGTGCGGGAGGGCCAGTTCCTCGGGCTGCTGGACGGCGAGCCGGTGACCACCGGCCCCGTGCTGCAGCCGGTCGCGCGGGAGGTCGTGGACCGCCTGCTCGAGGAAGGCGCCGACGTGCTCACCGTTCTCGTCGGCCGCGACGCCGAGGGCGTGGACGACCTCGCCGCCTACGTCGCCGAGCAGCATCCGGAGCTCGAGGTCGAGGTCCACGACGGCGGCCAGCCGCACTATCCCCTACTTTTCTCCGCGGAGTAGACCGATACTTCCCCCCGTGGCCGCCGATCCGATCACCGTCGTCATCGTCGAGGACAACGACGTCTTCCGGGAGCTGCTCGAGGTCCTGCTCGGGACGGTGCCCGACGTGGAGGTCGTCGCGGCCGTCGGCGACGGCAGGAGCGCCCTGGAGGTGTGCGGACGCCTGACGCCGGACGTCGTGCTCATGGACTACCGCCTGCCGGAGCTGGACGGCGTCGAGACGACCGCCGCGATCGGGGAGCGCTGGCCGGGCACCGCAGTCGTCGTCCTCACCGCGACGGCGGAGACCGAGGAGCTCGACGCGCTCTGCGAGGCGGGAGCCGTCGCCTGCCTCACGAAGGACCGCGAGCTCGACGAGATCGTCGGCGCCGTCAGGGATGCGGCGGGGCGTGGTGCGGCTCTCCGCTGAGAACACCGCCCTCGTCCTCGACTCGACGTGCGACTACCCGGACGCCTCCGAGCGCCATCCGAACTGGCGCGTCGTCCCCCTCTACGTCCGCTTCGGCGACGAGACGTTCCGCGAGTACGTGGACATCTCGACGGACGAGTTCTACCGCCGCCTCCGTGAGTCGGCCGAGGCGCCGCGCAGCTCCCAGCCGACGCCGGCCGACTTCGCGGCGGTCTACGAGGAGCTGGGCGGCTACGAGAAGATCTTCGCGGTCGTCCTCTCCGGGAAGCTCTCCGGGACGCTCGAGAGCGCGCGCCTGGGGGCCGAGTCGGCGGGCGATTCGCGGGTCGCCCTTGTCGATTCGGGAGTGATCTGCGGCGGCACCGTCATCCTCGCGGACGCGCTCCAGCGCCGCCTGGAGCGCGGGACGACGGAGGAGGAGCTCCTAGGCATCGTCGAGCGCTTCAGGCGGATGCGCGGGCTCCTCTTCACCGTCGAGACGCTCGAGTACCTCGTCCGCGGCGGCAGGATCGGCAAGGCGCAGGGCCTCGCCGGACAGCTCCTCTCCGTCAAGCCGATCCTCCACCTCGACGACGGCGAGGTCGCGCCCCTGAAGCGCGTGCGCGGCCGCGCCAAGGCGCTCACCGAGCTCGAGCGGCTCTTCGTCGAGGGGACGGAGGACTCCCCCGACCTCCACGTCGGCGTCGGCCACGCGGCGGCGCCCGCGGACGCGGAAGGCCTCGTCGCGCGCCTGCGCGCCGCGCGCCCGCACGCGTCCTTCGACGTCTTCGTGACGCTCGGCCCGGTGATCGGGACTCACGGCGGCCCCGGCACGCTGGGGCTTTTCTGGTTCCAGGACGAGCCGGTCTAGAGCGGCCCCCACGGCCGCGTCCGACGCCGACGTGCCGGTGCCAGGCACCGCCGTGGCCGCCGGGGACAGGCGGCCGACGCTCCGCCGGGCGGACCGGCGACAGCCGGCGCCGGGGAGGCGCCGGGACGGGCGATATCGTTGGCGCTCGTGGAGCACGTGATCCACTGGGACGAGGTCGAGCCCGCACGGCGCGAGGCGGGCCACATCGCAGGGTCGTGGCGCGACCTCGGCTCGGCCGCCGGGACGGTGGGAGTGGGCGTGAAGCTGGTCGACGTCGACCGCGGCGGGTGGTCGACGCCCGCGCACGTCGAGGCGGGCGAGGAGGAGATCTTCTACGTGCTCGCGGGCTCCGGGCTCTCCTGGCAGGACGACGGGCGCGGCGGCGTCGCGTACGAGGTCCGCGAGGGCGACTGCCTCGTCCACCTGCCCGGCGAGGAGGCGCACACGCTGCGTGGGGGGCCGGACGGCCTGCGCGTCCTCGCCTTCGGCGAGCGCCTCTGGCACGGGAACACGGTGCTCCCGCGAGCCGGCGTCGCCTGGATGTCCCCCGGCTTCGTGGACGTCACGCTCGTCGCGCCGGACCGGGGCCCGTACCAGCGCGAGGCGGAGGCCGGCGAGCCCGAGCTCGGCGACCCCATGGAGCGCCCGCCCTCGATCGTCAACCTCCAAGACGTCGAGCCGGTAGAGCGAGAGCACAGCAGGTCGCTCCTCGTGGAGCGTGACCTCGGCAGGGCGGCCGGATCGATGCATACCGGCATGTCTCATCTGACGATCCCGGCCGGCCGCGAGGGCTGGCCGCCGCACTGCCACTCGGCGGAGGAGGAGATCTTCGTCGTCCTCGACGGGGAGGGAACCGTCATCCTGGACGACGTGGAGCAGGCCGTGCGACCCGGGCACGTCGTCGCCCGGCCGCCGGGAACGCGCGTCGCCCACTCGTTCCGCGCGGGCTCGACCGACCTCGTCTACCTCGCGTACGGGACGCGGGAGCCGAACGACATCGCCTACTACCCGCGCTCCGGGAAGGTATCGCTCCGGGGAGTCGGCGTCATGGGCCGGATCGAGCCGCTCGACTACTGGGAGGGGGAGCCGTGAGGCGCCCGGCCGTGCCCCGGCGCCGGGCGGCCCCGGAAGGGCGCTGAGCGCGTCGGTGACCGCGCCCGCCGGCCCGGCGGGCTTCGCCGGCGTCGGGCCGAGCGCGGCCGAGGCGCGGCGATCGCGGCGGCCGGACCCCGACGCGCCGCTCGTGACGCTTTCGGGCGTCGGCCCCAAGGTGGCGGAGCGGCTGGCCCGTCTGGGCCTCGAGACCGTGCGCGACCTCGCCGAGCACCTTCCGCGGGCCTACCTCGACTGGGACGAGGTGGGGAGCTTCGGCGACCTGAGCGCCGGTGAGGAGGGGACCGTGCGCTGCACGCTCGAGCGGATCCGCGTGCGGCCGACGAGGCGGCGCAACCTCAAGCTCGTCGAGGGAGTCGTGACCGACGCCGTGGGCGTCCGCGCCACGGCGGTCTGGTTCAACCAGGCCTACCTCGCGAAGCTGCGTCCGGGCACCGACCTCCTGCTGCACGGCGTCCGTGAGCTGGGCGGCGGCTTCCGGGTGCTCCGCCACGAGCTCGGCGGCGCGGGCATCCACACGGTCGGGCTCGTGCCCGAGTACCCGGCGAGCGAGGACATGCCCTCGCATCGGCTCCGCGCCCTCGTGGACGAGATTCTCCCGCAAGCGCGCTTCTTCCGTGACCCGCTCCCGGCGGCCCTCCGCCACGAGGAGCGGCTGCCGCTGCGGGCGGACGCTCTCGCCGCCGTCCACCGCCCGCGCGAGCGGGCCGAGGCCGAGCGGGCGCGCGAGCGGCTGGCGCTCGAGGAGCTCCTAGTGCTCCAGCTCGGATTCCTCGCCCGGCGGCGCTCGCTCGCGGATGCCGCGACCGCTCCCGGGCTAGGCGACGAGGGCGAGCTCGTCGCGCGCTACCGCACGGCCCTCCCCTTCACGCTCACGGAGGAGCAGGAAGGGGCGATCGCGGAGATCCGGCTCGATCTCGCCCGCACGGAGCCGATGCAGCGCCTCCTTCAGGGCGACGTCGGCTCCGGCAAGACGGTGGTGGCGCTCTACGCGCTCCTGCGCGCCGTCGAAGCCGGTCACCAGGGCGCGCTCATGGCGCCGACGGAGACGCTTGCCGAGCAGCACTTCCTCACCGTCGAGGGCCTCTGCAACGAGCTCGGCGTCCGCTGCGAGCTCCTGACGAGCTCGCTGCCGGCGGCGCAGCGGCGCGCGGCGCGCGAGAGGCTGGCGAGCGGGGAGGCCGACCTGGCGGTCGGCACCCACGCGCTGATCCAGGAGGACGTGGCGTTCCGCTCGCTGGCCGTCGCCGTCGTGGACGAGCAGCACCGGTTCGGGGTCGAGCAGCGCCGCGCGCTCGGCCGCACGACCCCGCACGTGCTGCACATGACCGCGACGCCGATCCCCCGCACGCTGGCGCAGAGCGTCTACGGCGACCTCGACGTGACGGAGATCGCCCGCCCGCCAGCGAACCGCCGGCCGGTGGTGACGCGCTGGGTCGCCCACGAGCGCAGCTCGGAGGCGTACACGCGCCTGCGGCGCCACCTGCGAGAGGGACGCCAGGCGTACGTCGTCTGCCCGCTCGTCTCCGAGTCGGAGGCCCTCGAGGCGCGCGCGGCGGAGAGCGAGGCCGACCGCCTCCGCGCCGCCGAGCTGCGCGGGTTCCGGGTCGGCTGCCTGCACGGCAAGCTCCGGCCGGCCGAGCGCCGCGAGACGATGGACGCGTTCAAGCGCCGCGAGCTCGACGTCCTCGTCGCCACGACGGTGATCGAGGTCGGCGTCGACGTCCCGAACGCGACGATCATGATCGTCCAGGAGGCCGACCGGTTCGGCCTGGCGCAGCTCCACCAGCTGCGGGGCCGCGTCGGCCGCGGGGCCGAGCAGTCGTACTGCCTGCTCGTCTCCCGCCCGAGGGAGGAGCTGACCGATGAGGCCGTCCGCCGGCTGGAGGCGCTCGTCGAGAGCGCCGACGGCTTCGAGCTCGCGGAGGTCGACCTCGAGCTCCGCGGCGAGGGCCAGCTGCTCGGCACGCGCCAGGCGGGGCTCTCCGACCTCCGGTTCGCGAGCCTCCTCAGAGACCGGCAGCTCATCGTCAAGGCCCGGACGTGGGCCGGGCGGCTGCTCGACGGAGATCCGCTCGTCGTCGAGCCGCTCGGCCGGGAGGCCGAACGGATTGCGGATCATCGCGGGTTCGCGTAAAGGCGCGCGCATCCTCGCGCCGAAGGGGCTCGACACCCGTCCCACCGGGGATCGCGTGCGCGAGGCCGTCTTCAACCTCGTCGGCCCGGTGGACGGCGCCGAGGTGCTCGACCTCTACGCGGGCTCCGGCGGCATGGGGCTCGAGGCGCTCTCGCGCGGCGCGGCCCGGGTCACGTTCGTCGAATCCGACCGGACGGCCGCCGAGACGATCCTCCGCAACCTCGACAAGCTGCGCCTCGAGGGCGCCGTCGTCCTGCGCGACGACGCGGCGAGGAAGCTCGCGGCCGACGCCGCAGGGGGGAGGCGTTACGATCTCGTGCTCGTCGACCCGCCCTACCGCATGCTCGCCACCGTGCTGCCCATGCTCGCCGCCCGCCTCCCGGCCGTCCTGGCGCCGGACGGGCTCGTCGTCGTCGAGTCCGACGCCCGCGAGGAGCCCGGGCTCCCGCTCGAGCTCGTGACGAGCCGGCGGTACGGCTCCGCGCGCGTCACCCTCTTCCGGGCTGGCGGCGCGTGACCGACTCCCGGCCGGTCACCTGCATCTGCCCGGGGAGCTACGACCCGGTCACGAACGGCCACCTCGACATCATCCGGCGAGCAGCGGGGATCTTCGAGCGCGTCGTCGTCGGCGTCGTGCGCGACCCGCAGCACAAGTCGGCCATGTTCACGGTCGAGGAGCGCGTCGCGTTCCTGCGCGAGGCGCTCGCCGACTGCGAGAACGTCACGGTGGAGGTCTTCTCGGAGCTCGTCGTCGAGTTCGCGCGCCGCTGGGACGCGCACACGATGGTGAAGGGCCTCCGCGCCATCTCGGACTTCGAGTGGGAGTTCCAGATGCACCACCTGAACCGCAACCTCGCGCCCGAGGTCGAGACCATGTACCTGATGTCGAGCCCGCAGTACAGCTTCCTCTCCTCGAGCGGCGTCAAGGAGGTGGCGTCGTTCGGCGGCAACGTCGACGACCTCGTGCCGGAGCCGGTCGCACGCCGCTTCAGGGAGCTGTTTCCGCGAGGACGGCCCGGCGCGCCCGTCAGTCCGCAAGAGTAGACTGAGGCGCGGCCATGGACGTCCTGGTTCTGATCGACAAGCTCGACGACCTCGTGCACAACGCGAAGGCCGTTCCCCTCACCGACCAGGTGCGGATCGACCGCGAGGAGATCTACGACATCCTCGACCAGATGCGCGCCACGATTCCCGAGGAGATCAAGCAGGCCCGCTGGATCGTGAAGGAGCGGCAGGAGATGCTCGCGGAGGCGAAGCGCGAGGCCGACCGCATTCTCGGGGAGGCGCGCGAGCAGGCCGTGCGCGAGGCCTCCCAGACCGAGATCGTGAAGCTCGCGGAGCGCCAGGCGCAGGAGATCGTCGAGGAGGCGAGGCGCCAGGCCCGCGAGACGCGGCTCGAGATGGAGGACTGGGCCGACTCGATTCTCTCGACGCTCGAGGTCAACCTGGACAAGTTCCTCGGCGCCGTGCGCCGGGGCCGCGAGCGGCTCCACGAGCGCTCGCAGGAGTCGGTCGTCGCCGGGATGACGACCGACGAGCAGCAGCCGGTCTAGG
>JAICGP010000143.1 GCA_025923055.1 Thermoleophilia bacterium | reverse complement strand
GCGGGACGCTCCGGTGATCGCGGCGGCCGAGATCGAGATCGCGTCCGAGCCCGAGGCGGTCTGGGACGTCCTCACCGACTTCGCCGCGTGGCCGAGCTGGAATCCCGACGTCAAGTCGATGGCATTCGAGGGCGGCCTCGCCGAGGGAGCCGAGTTCCGCTGGAAGGCCGGGCCCGGCACGATCACCTCGACGATCCGGCGGGTCGAGCGCCCCCGCCTGATCGGCTGGACAGGCAGGACGCTCGGCACGAGCGCCGCGCACGTGTACCGGCTCGAGCCGCGCGGCCGCGGCACGCTCGTGAGGACCGAGGAGTCCCTCGAGGGGCCGATCGCCCGCCTCGCGCGGCGCCCGCTCCGACGGATGCTGACCGCCTCCCTGGAGGCGGGGCTGCGCGCACTGAAGACGCGCGTCGAGGCGCCGCAGGCCTAGGAGGTCTCGAGCTGCCGCTTCAGGTTCGCGTGGCTCTCGGGGAGCTCCTTCGCGGCCTGCCGGCGGACGAACAGGGGCACGAGCAGCTTGCCGAGCCCGTGGCCCTCGAAGTCGAGCTCGAACGTGAAGCGCGTCCGGTCGCCCTCGCCGAGGGGCTCGAACCTCCCCTTTCCGAGCGCCCGGACGGGGCCGTCGACGACGCGGAATGCGTAGCTCCGCGGCGGACTGTACTCCGTGAGCTCGCTCGTCATCGTCTGCTGGCGCTTTCCCATCCTCCGCGTCAGCGAGATCCTCGAGCCCTGCTCGAGCGGGCCGCTGTCGAGGGCGTGCGCGCGCACGACCGCGTCCTGCCATTCGTGGAACCGCGACGGGTCGGTCACGTAGGCGAAGACGTCCTCCGGACGCCGGTCGACGTCGACGCTGTGCAAGAGCGATGCCATCCTGCCTCCTTCCTCGCGTGTTCGCGGGCCGATGATCCCGCATCAGGAGCGCGCCGGCTAGCGGGGCGGGGGGCCGGTCGGCGGGACGCCCCGCCTGCGCCTCCGGGCGAGCGCCAGCAGCCACACGAGAAAGACGAGCACGACGACGACGCCGACGATGATCGCCGCGAGCGCCATTGGCCTCAAGGCTAGCCGATCTGGAAATCTGGAGAGTCTCGAGCGCCGTACTCCATTCCGTACGGAACGGGACTACGAGAGGAGGGTTCTCGTGCGGCGACTCATCGTCCTTGCCGCGGCCTCCGTCGCGGCGCTCGCATTCACCGGCGCGTCGGCGGCGCAGGCACCGCCCTGCAACGACACGGATGGAGACGGCTCCCCGTCGGGCATGGAGTACGCACAGTTCCACATCAGCGCCATGGCACAGGAGGGAATGCTCGGAAACGGCGGGCACAAGCCCGGCTCGCACCGTGGATTCTCGCTCTGCGATCCCTCGGGATAGTTCGCGGACGCAGCGGGGAACGGACGGGGCGGCCGAGCGGCCGCCCCGTCGCATGAGTATGCTCGGCCAGCGACAGGCATGAGCTCGAGCGAGAAACGACGGAAAGAGCGCATCGCGCGGAACGAGGCCCTCTTTCGGGAGGTGAACGAGCGCGTCCTCGACGTCGTCGGGGAGGACGATCCAGGCACGATCGACTTCCTCTGCGAGTGCGGCGACCCAGACTGCACCGGCGCCGTCCCGCTCACCTCAGCGGAGTACGAGCGCGTTCGCGCCGATCCGCTCCTCTTCGCCGTGCTGCCCGGCCACGAGATCGAAGCCGTCGAGAGTGTCGTCGAGCGGAACGAGCGCTACTTCGTCGTCCGCAAGCACGTGAGCGAGAGCTCGGTCGCGCGCGAGACGGACCCGCGCTCGTAGGCGCTAGTGGTGTGAGTGGACGACGGCGTGGCCGCGGCCGCGCGCGATCATGGCGCGGTTCACGGGGAATGCGATCACCCATGCGACCGCCAGCGCGAGCGCGAGGCTGCCCCAGAAGAGGAGCGAGCCGAGGCCGGCGTCCATCGCGCCCGGAACGAGGAGGATGACCGCGTTGTCGACGAACTCCATGACGGCGATCGAGACGGTGTCGGCCGCCAGCGCGATGGGCACGATGGCGCCGAGGGCGAGGCCGGACCGCAGAAGCGGGACGCTCGTCAGGAGGTAGCCGAAGAAGAAGGCGAGGACGACCGCGAGCGCGATCGTCGCGACGGTGCCCCAGCCGAGCGCCGTGCCGATGACGAGGCCGAGGACCTCCCCGATCGCGCAGCCGGTCAGGCAGTGGGTCGTCGCGCTCGCCGCCAGGCGGTTGAGCGAGACGTCGGCGGCGTGGGCCGTGTGGTCGTGGGCCATGCGGTGATCATGCCCGTCTCAGCGAGTCGAGAACTCGACCCAGAGCGGGTAGTGGTCGGAGATCTTCCACGAGAGCGTCCTGCGCGTCAGCCCGGCCCCGAGGAGCGGCACGAAGTCGAAGCTGCCCGAGCTGAGCCACTCCAGCGTCAGCATGGAGCCGTGCGGGCCGTCGGAGAACCACGCGATCTGGTCGTAGAACTTCGCAGTCCCTCCCGTCCCGAAGATGGTGCGGGGCACCTCGTCGAGGCCCGGCGCCGGCTCGATCCCGGTGGCGGTGAACGCCTCGAAGAGCGGGTCGCCCCGGCGGTCGATGTTGAAGTCGCCGAGCGCGATCAGGTTCTGGCTCCACTCGCGCTCGTGGCGAGGCCAGTCGGCGAGCCAACGCCCGATCTCGCGCAGCTCGGCCGCCCGCTCGGGCTCCTCCCCGTAGAGGACGTGCAGCGTGACGAGCGTCAGGGAGGCGCTCCCGGCGGCGAAGCTGACGGCGTACGGCGTGCGCGCGAACTGGCGCCCGAGGCCGCCGACTGGCACGTCCGTCTCGCTCTCGATCGCGACGACGAGCTCGCCCGCGAGCCCGGACGGCCGTACGCGCCGGAGGTCGAAGACGAACGCCATGCGCTCGTCGTTGCCCCTGCGGCCGCGAGTGACGTCCGTCATGACCGCCG
Source organism: Thermoleophilia bacterium (assembly GCA_025923055.1). Taxonomy (GTDB): domain Bacteria; phylum Actinomycetota; class Thermoleophilia; order Gaiellales; family Gaiellaceae; genus JAIBJN01. The sequence goes on along the minus strand of JAICGP010000143.1, from coordinate 4,204 downwards.
CCCAGTCGGGTCCGAGCGCCGCGAGGAGCGTCCGCAGCGCCGTCAGGTTCCCGCGCACCTCCTGGAGCGCGGCGACGTCGAAGCGCGAGACGACCTCGGCGATGCAGCGGACGTCGAAGAGGTCCCGGAGCGGCGACTCCCCATCCTCCGCCCGCCAGCGCTCGGTCAAACCGCCGAACGCGCGCAGGTTCCAGGTCGCCACGAGCAGGTTGCGGTCGAGCTGCTTCGGCGGGACGATCAGGTCGGCGGCAGCGCGCAGCTCGAGCAGGCGGGCCTGCAGCGGCGCAGGCAGCGGATCACGGATCGCGGGCGTCCGCCAAGGGTCTCACCGCCGCCGGACGCGATGGACGGTCAGGCAGGCGGCAGCGCCTCGACCTCGACGGAGGCCGCGGAGCGGCGGCTCGGCCCGTGGTATACGGCCTCGACGTTGTTCCCGTCGGGATCGAGCACGTAGGCGGCGTAGTAGCCGGGGTGGTAGGCGCGCTCACCGGGGCTGCCGTTGTCCCGGCCGCCCGTCGCGAGCGCCGCCTCGTGGAAACGCTCGACCGTCTCCCGGTCCGGCGCCTGGAAGGCGAGGTGGAGCCCGCTCGTCGGCTCCTCGTCGGCGGTCACGTAGAGCTCGTCGGCCGAGAAGGCCTCCTCGCGCTCCGTCGTCAGTCTCCGCCCGAGGGCGGCGAGAGCCGCCCGGTAGAAGGCCTTGCTCGCGTCGAGGTCGCGCACGCGGAGGTGGACGTGGTCGAGCAGCCGGCCCTGGTGGAAGAGCACGCCGCCAGCGTACAGCGGTTGTCTTTGACAGTAGGGAAAACCCTGTCTTAATCGAAGGAAAGGAACCTGCGGCGCACCCACCGGCCGGAGATTCCCGGCGGAAAGGCGCGCACATGTCCGTCACCCAGAGCACCGCCGAGACCCGCGGGACGAGGCCGCGGCCGGTGTCGGTGTCCCGGGAGACCGCGCGGCTCCTCCCCATCGTCGCCCCGGTGGTCTTCGGCGCGACGGTCGTCGTCGTGCTCGCGCTCTCGGCGATCGCTGCGCTCGAGCCGTCCCTCTCGACCCTCCTCGGCCTCGCCGCTCTCCTGCTCGCGTCCACCTTCGTCGAGGCCTTCCCGGTCCCGATCGAGAACGTCCCGGTCGGAGGGACGTCGCTCGCGACCGTCTTCATCGTCGGCACCGCAGTCGTCTACGGGTGGGCGCCCGCGATCCTCGTCGGGCTCCTGACGCAGGTGATGGTCGAGGTGACCCGCCGCCAGCCGCTCATCCGCGTCCTCTACAACAGCTCGGTCTACGCGCTCGCCTCGGCCGCGGCCGGCGGGGTGACCGTCGCCGTCCCGAACGACGGCTTCGGCTGGCTCGCCGTCGAGGTCGCGCTCGCCTCGACGGCCTTCTACGCCGTGAACCTGCCGCTCGTCGTCGCGGTCGTCAGCCGCTGGGCCCGCGACGGGTTCTTCTCGCTGCTCGACCGCGCCGTCTCGTCCACCTTCATCCCCTTCGCGATCATGGCCTCGCTCACCCTCATGCTCGCGGTGCTCTGGGATCGCTCGCCCTTCCTCTCCGCCGCGCTCCTCGGCCCCCTCGCCGCCATCGCGCTCTACCAGCGCTCCGTCCACCGAGAGCTCGCGGCCATGCGCCTGGCGCTGACGGATCCTCTCACCGGCCTCGGCAACCACAGGCACTTCCACGAGCGCCTCGAGCACGACCTCGCCGAGGCGGAACAGAAGGGGACGCCGCTCAGCGTCTGCGTGCTCGACGTCGACAACTTCAAGGAGCTGAACGACCGGCTCGGCCACCCGCGCGGCGACCGGGTCCTGGCGCAGATTGCGGGCCGCCTTCGGCAGGACGGCGAGGCGTTCCGCATCGGCGGCGACGAGTTCGCGCTGCTCCTGCCCGGCTGCGAGGAGCAGGAGGCAGTCGCGGTCGCGGAGGGCGTCCTCCGCCGCGTCGGCCAGCTCGCGGCCGGCCCCGACACGGTGATCCGCGTCTCGGCGGGGATCGTCACGTACCCCCAGCTCGGCCTCGAGCGGAACGAGGTCGTGGACGTCGCCGACCGGGCGCTCTACCTCGCGAAGGAGCACGGGAAGAGCCGCGTCCGTGTCTACCACCCCGATCTCGCCGGCCTGCCCGAGTTCGCCGGGCTCGGCGCCGTCCCAGAGCGCGGCGCCCGCCTGCACGCCGCGGCGAGCCTCGCGCGCGCGGTCGACGAGCGCGACGCCTACACGGGCCGGCACTCGTACGTCGTCGGCGAGCTCTCGGCCCGGGTCGCCGCGCTCCTCGGCCTCGACGCCGGCGAGGTCGAGCTCGTGCGGCTCGCGGGGAGCCTCCATGACCTCGGCAAGCTCGCGGTCCCCGAGGAGATCCTGCGCAAGCCCGGCCCGCTCAGCGAGAGCGAGCTCCTCGTCCTTCGGCGGCATCCGCAGATCGGCTTCCGGATGCTCCGCTCGCTCGGCGTCGAGCCGGTCTCGACCTGGGTGCTCCACCACCACGAGCGCTGGGACGGCGCGGGCTATCCGAACGGCATCGGCGGCGAGGAGATCCCCCTCGGCTCCCGCATCCTCTTCGTCGCGGACGCCTACGACGCGATGACGAGCGACCGCGTCTACCGGCCGCGCATCGCGCACGAGCTGGCGATCGCCGAGCTCGAGCGCTGCGCGGGCACGCAATTCGACCCGGAGGTCGTGCGCGTGTTCGTGGCCGGCGTGCAGCCGGCGGAGCTGGCCGCCCTCAAGAGCGGGTAGCGCCGCCCCCGACGCGGCGCCCCAGCCTGGCGGCAGCCGAGTCGGCTACCCCCACTTCCAGCCGCCGGCCGGAAGGGCGGCGAGAGCCAGCGCTCCGACGACGGCGCAGCGAACGGCAAGAGCACGAAGGTGAAGCATGATGCGGTCCTTTCGGGGGGATGCAGAGAGCACGGACTCGCATCGGCCGCCTTCCGGAGCGCCTGCATCCCCTGTTGGGACGTAAAGGGTTTCGCCGGCCGCGGGCCGGGTAGCGGCTCCTGGAGAGAACGACAACGGAGGAACCGACATGAAGAAGATCGTTGCGCTCGTCGCAGGCTCGGCCTTGGCCGCGTACTTCCTCGACCCGGAGAGCGGCAAGCGCCGCCGAGCGGTGACGAAGGACCGGATCGCCGGCTTCTTCCGGCGCCGGGGCCGCGACGTCAGCCGCGCCGGACGCGGCGTCGCGTCCACCGCCTACGGCACGGCGAAGAAGGCGACTCACCTGCGCGAGGAGGAGAAGCCGCAACCCAACGACGCGACGCTCGTCGGCAAGGTCGAGAGCGAGGTCTTCCGCGACGCGGCGATCCCGAAGGGACAGATCTCGGTGAACGCCGAGCAGGGCGTCGTCTACCTGCGTGGCGAGGTCGACTCGCCCGACCTGATCGAGCGCCTCGAGAAGGCCACGCGCGACGTGCAGGGCGTCCGCGACGTCGAGAACTTCCTCCATGTCCCGGGCGCGCCGGCGCCGCAGAAGCAGTAAGCGAGGACGTCAGTCGTCGCCGCGGCGGTGTTTGACCGCGGCGACGACGGCCCTCACGGCGACGCCCGCCGCGAGCACGCCGCCCACGACCACGGGAACCTTGCGAGCCGCCGCGCGGAGGTCGCCGCGCAGGTCGCCGACCGCGTCCGCGAGCTGCTGCCGCTCGGTGGAGATCTCCCGCCGGACCTGCTCGGTGCCGCGCCCGTCGCTAGCCACGGTGCTTGAGGGTCATGCGGGTGAGCCGGGCTTCCTCGAGCGCCTGCTCGGGCGCGAGGGGCGTGCCCCTCTTGAGGAGCTGCACCGCTACGAGCGCGAGGATGGCGGTCAGGAGCAGGAGCGCTGCGAAGACGACGAGGAGCGCGAGCCAGAGGTCGAGCACGATGGCGAGCGCGGCAGCCGCCGTAGCAATGCCCGTCCCGAGGGCGAAGAGGCCGATCAGGGCCGCGGCCACGCCGAGCCCGGCGCCGGCGCCGAGCGAGCCGGCCTTGCGCTTCATCTCGAGCTCGGCCAGCTGCCGCTCGAGCGCCATGATCGTCGAGGCGTGGCGAACGACCCGCCGCACAGACGCGCGGATGCCCCTCGGCTCGGCGGCGTTGACGCTCATCGCCCGGCAGCTTAGCCGGAGTACGCCTCCCGCAAACCCCGGCTACGATGGCTCGAGCGCCCTCTTAGCTCAGTTGGTAGAGCACCTCCATGGTAAGGAGGGGGTCGTCGGTTCGAGTCCGACAGAGGGCTT
>JAICGP010000142.1 GCA_025923055.1 Thermoleophilia bacterium | reverse complement strand
GCCGTCCAGCTCGACGGCCTCGACGACGCCGTCGGGGGCGCGCGCGACGACCGTCAGCTCGGACGCGACCCGGTCGAGCGCCTGGTGGTGGAAGCTGTCCACCTCCGCCTCCTCGGCGCCGAGCGCGGCGTGCAGGCGGCTCCCCGGCTCGATGCGGATCGGGTGGCGCGGATGCGGAGGGACCTCCTCGTCGCCGGCGAGCGAGGCGCGCTCCACCTCCTTCCACGCCCCCCACCCCCGGTCGCTCGGGTGCTCCGCCCACTCGGGCTTGAGGCAGACGTCCTGGACGAGCGTGCCGCCGAGCGCGACGTTGAGGATCTGGATCCCGCGGCACATGCCGAGGAGCGGCAGGCCGCGGTCGAGCGTGCGCTCGACGAGCTCGAGCTCGAAGGCGTCGCGCAGCGGCTCGGTCGGCGCGAGGTGCTCGCCGGGCTCCTGGCCGTAGCGGCTCGGCTCGATGTCGCGGCCGCCGCCGATCAGGACGCCGTCGCAGGCGTCGAGCGCGTCGTCGAGGAAGGCGCCGTCCATGCGCGGCAGGACGAGCGGCACGCCGCCCGCGAGGGCTATGGGCCGCTGGAAGCCGACGCCCGCGTAGTCGCCGAAGTCGTGCAGGCCGACCGAGAGCCCGATCACCGGCTTCCCAGAGCTGGTCACGCTGGACATTTCTATCGGAGTCGGCCTAGAGTCGCGCAACCCGAGGAAAGGAGGCTGATGGCGACGCGAGAGGTCGGCTCCGAGGGCGGCGACGGCGCGCTCACCGAGCAGTTCGTCGCGGAATGGCGGAACGCGGCGTATAACTGCTACAGCTCCGGCCACAAGTTCTGCCGCGAGGTCTGCCCGGTCATGCAGGTCACGCGGGACGAGGCGCACACGCCGACGGCGTTCCACGCAAACGTCGTCGCGATGGAGCAGGGCCATCTCTCGATCGAGGACGTGGCCCGCGACTACGTCCACTGCACGCAGTGCGGCGCGTGCGAGCTGCGCTGCCCGAACACCCTCTTCACGGGCGACTTCTACCGCTTCCGGACGCGGACGGTCGACCTCGTCAAGGCCGTGCGCGCGCTCGCGGTCGAGAGCGGCGTCCACCAACCGGGCTGGCAGCGGTGGAACGAGCTCACCGACGAGCGCAAGAACGAGCCCGTCCTCAACGGCACGCCCGTCTCCCAGGAGCACGTGGCCGACTGGGCCGATGGCCTCGGCCTCCCCGTCGGCGGCGAGACGGTGCTCTTCTGCGACTGTGAGGCGGCCTTCTACCGCACGAGCCTGCCGCGCGCCGTGGCGCGGATCCTCCAAGCCGCCGGCGTCGAGTTCGGGCTCATGCGGGAACAGTGGTGCTGCGGCGGGCCGGCCGCCGAGATGGGCTACGTCGACCAGGCGCGGCGCTTCGCCGAGCACAACGTGGCCGACTGGCGCGCCGTCGGCGCGAAGCGGATCCTCGTCCTCGACCCGCACGACTACATCTCCTTCACCGAGGACTATCCGCGCTTCTTCGGCGACGACTACGACTTCGAGATCGTCCTCGTCGTCGAGCTCGTCGCCGAGCTCTTGCGGGAGGGGAAGCTGACGCTCTCCGCCCCGGTCGATCGCGTCGCGACCTACCACGACGCATGCCGGCTCAACAAGCGGAAGGGCATCTACGAGGCGCCGAGGGAGATCCTGCGGGCGATTCCCGGCCTGACGTTCAAGGACGTCGACCACGTGACCCAGTGGTCCTACTGCTCCGGCGCCGGGGCGGGGCTCTCGATCGAGCGGCCCGACCTCACCGCCGAGATCAGCCGGCGCCGCGTCGAGCGCGCCAAGCGCCTCGAGGTCGACACCCTCGTCTCGGCGTGCGTCTGGTCCGAACGGCCGCTCTCCGAGCAGGGCGAGTCCCAGGACGTCGAGGTCGTCGACCTGATGGAGCTCGTCGCGCAGGCGGCGGGGCTGGAGCTTTAGTGCCGACCGTCACGCTCTCCGACGCGCTCCTCGACGAGCTCGTCCAGATCTGCGGCGAGGAGCACGTCTTCGCCGGCGCAGCCGCCCGCTTCAACCGCGCCCGCGTGCCCTCGCCCTTCCCCGTCCACCGCTGGGACGAGTTCGTGCCCGACGCCGTCGTCCTCCCCACCTCCGCCGAGCAGATCTCCGAGGTCGTGAAGCTCGCCAACCGCGAGCGCGTCCCCGTCGTCCCGCGCGCCGGCGGCACCGGCCTCACCGACGGGGCCGTGCCGCTCCGGCACGGGATCATGGTCGACGTCAAGCTCATGAACCGGATCCTCGAGCTCGACCTCGAGGACCGCACGGTGACCGTGCAGCCGGGCATCAACATGCTGAAGCTCTCCGAGGAGCTGAAGCCGCACGGCTTCATCTATCCGGACAACCCCGCCTCCTATCCCTGCTCGCTCGTCGGCGGGCGGATCGGGACGAGCGGCTGGTCGCTGATCGGCGGCCGCTACGGGCACACGCGGGACCTCGTGATCAGCTTCGAGCTCGTGCTTCCCACCGGGGAGATCGTCCGCGTGGGCGACGGCGGCGGGCCGAAGGTGCGCAAGTCCTCGAGCGGCTACCAGCTCAAGCACCTCTTCATGGGGCACCAGGGCACGCTCGGCATCGTCACCGAGGCGACGCTCGAGCTCGTCAAGCGGCCCGAGGCCGAGTTCTCCGCCTTCTACGCGTACCCCTCGTACCTCGACGCGTGGCGGGCGACCGGCGACTTCGCGCGCTCGGGCGCGGCCACGCTCGCCGGAGTCGTCCTCTTCGACGAGTGGAAGCTCGCCTACCTCCGCCGCGACGACGAGGCCTACATCCCGCAGCCCGAGTCGGTCAAGGCCGTCGTCGCGCTCGCCCTCTACGGCAACGACGACGAGGTGCGCGCCTCGGCGAAGCGGATGCTGCGGCTCGGCAAGGCCTCCGGCGGCACGTACCTCGGCGACGAGATCTCGCAGGGCGACTGGGCCTCGCGCCACGACCGCTACGCGACGCCGCTCCACGGACGTACGCGGGACGGCCAGGTCGTGCCGATGAGCTGGCACTGCGAGGACGCGTCCATCCTCTACTCACAGCTTCCGGCCGTCCGGGAGAAGTGGCACGCGATCGCGGCCGGGCTCCGCGAGCGCTTCGACATGTTCGACGACTGGGGCATGTTCGCCTACACGAACGGGGCCTTCAAGCCGTGGGGCGACTACCTCACGGAGATCGACATCGGCATCTGGGAGATGCAGTGGGACGACGAGAGCTGGGCCGCCTGGGTGGACGCGAAGCGCGAGATCGCACGCGTCGCCCTCGAGCACGGGGGCTCCATCTCGGCCTGCCACGGCTCCTGCCGGGAGGGCGAGGTCGACCTCGTCCCCGAGGAGCTGGGCGGCGGCTTCGAGGTGATGAAGGCCGTCAAGCGGGCGCTCGATCCGAACAACGTCATGAACCCGGGCAAGTACCTGCTCGACCGGGCCTACGAGGAGGACGCGCCATGATCGGCTTCAGGCTCGCCGCCCAGCGGCCGCCCGACCCGGAGCGCATCACGGACACCGTCGTCATGCGCTTCGAGCACATCTACGAGGTCGACCCGAACCTCATGACGGAGCACACCCCGCAGCAGTCCTTCCCGGCCTGGGACACGCTCCGCATCGTCGACAGCCGCTGGGAGCACCTCGCCTGGATGCACGACCACTTCGCCGACTCGGTCGTGTCGGGCGAGGAGCTCCTGCGGGAAATCGAGGGGGAGGAAGGCGAGGAGGCATGAAGTTCAGCTACGTGACGCTGCCCGACTACCCGATCCAGGACTCGATCGACATGATCCGGACGGCGGACGAGCTCGGCTACCACGCCGTCTACTCCGTCGACGAGACCTGGCACAAGGACATGTGGGTCCTCTTCGCCGCCGCCGCGGACAAGACGAAGCGGATCCGCTTCGGCCCGAACCTGACGCCGATCGGCCTGCGGGAGCCGACGCTCGTCGTGCAGGCGCTCGCGACGCTCGACGAGGTCACCGGCGGACGCACCGAGTGCGTCTTCTCGATCGGCAACTTCGGCCTCCTGAGCCAGTACGGGATGGACTGGTCGAAGATGAAGCCCCTCTCCCGCGTGAAGGAGGCGCACCACGTGATGCGCACCTTCCTGGACGAGGGGACGATCACGTTCGACGGCGAGTTCTACAAGTACTCGGGGCTCTTCACGTTCGCCCGGCCGGTGCAGGAGCGCGTGCCGCTCATCTTCGGCGCCATGCGCGGGCCGAAGTCCTTCCAGGCCGCGGGCGAGCTCTCCGACGGCTGCCACCACGCCCTCAGCTACTCGAAGGAGGCGTACGAGTACCTCGTCGAGAACGTCAAGGCGGGCGCCGAGAAGGCCGGCCGGAACTGGGAGGAGCTCGACATCGGCGCCTGGTGCGTGATCGTCTGCGCGCCCGACTCGGACGAGGCCAAGCGGACGGCGCGGACGATGGTCGCCTTCTACATCTCCTCGATGCCGCACGAGCAGCTCGAGCGGCACGGGATCGACCCGGAGGACATGGCGCCGATCGTCGAGGCGCTCGGGAAGGGCGAGCTGGACAAGGCTTTCGAGCTCACCTCGCCCGAGGTGGCCGACAAGCTCTCGATCGCGGGGAGCCCCGAGGAGTGCGTGGCGAAGATCCAGGAGATCGCCTCCACCGGCGTCAACCACATGATCCTCTGCGTCACCGACCCCGCGATCGTGAAGGCGTTCACGCAGAAGGACGTGAGCGTCCCCGACGTGAAGGGGCAGCTCCGGCTCATCCACGACGAGGTCATGCCGGCGTTCGCCTAGGCGCCGGACGCGTCCGACCGCACCGCAGGTAGTCTCGACGCCCCGTGCTGGCGCTCGGCCTCGCTCTAGGCGCGGCGCTCGCATGGGGCACCGCGGACTTCCTCGGCGGGCAGACCACGCGCAGGCTGCCCGTCCTCGGCGTCCTGCTCGTCTCACAGGGCTTCGGCCTCGCCGTCGTCGGGCTGATCGTCTCCGTGACGGCCGACGGAGCGCCGGCCGCCGCAGAGCTCGCGTCCGGCGTCCTCGCCGGGCTCGCCCTCGCCCTCGGCCTCGGCGCCCTCTACCAGGGGATGGCGGTCGGGGTGATGAGCATTGTCTCGCCCATCTCGGCCGCCGGAGCCGTGATCCCGATCGCCGTCGACCTCGTGCGGGGCGAACGACCCAGCCTCGTGCAGGGCGCGGGTGTGGCGGCGGCGCTGGCCGGCGTCGCGCTCGTCTCGCGCGGGGCCTCGCCCGGAGCGCGAGGGAGAGGCACGGCCGGCGTCGGGCTGGGACTCGTGGCCGCCGCCGGTTTCGGCGCCTTCTTCGTCGGCATCGACCTGGCCGCGGGCGCCGGCGTCCTCTGGGCGACGGCCGCACAGCGGACCGGCGTCCTCGCCGCCGTCCTCGTCGTCCTGGCGGTCGTCCGCCCGCCGCTCGGCGTGCCCCGCGGCCTGGTGCTCCCGCTCGTCGCCATCGGCGCCCTCGACCTCGCGGCCACGATGCTCTTCGCCGCAGGCACCCGCGAAGGGCTCACGGGGCTCGTCTCGGTCATCGCCTCGCTCTACCCCGCGGTGACGATCGCGCTCGCCTTCGTCGTCCTCGGCGAGCGGCTCGACCGCGTCCAGGTGGCGGGCGCCGCAGGCCTGCTGGCGGGGGTCGCCCTCATCGCAGCCGGGTAGCGCCGCTCGATCCTTCTTGCGCCCGCGGCTGGGCCGTTGGAGAATGGCCCTCTTCCGCTCGCGGCAAAGGAGGCAGCCCGCATGGCGCGCGACCCCAGGCACGACGTCCTCTTCGAGCCGATCCAGATCGGCCCGAAGACGATGAAGAACCGCTTCTACCAGATCCCCCACTGCAACGGCTTCGGGTCGGAGAAGCCGCTCAGCCAGGCGCACTTCCGCGCGATGAAGGCGGAAGGGGGCTACGCCGCCGTCTGCACGGAGTACTGCTCCATCCACCCCGAGTCGGACGACACGCACCGGGTCTCGGCGCGCCTCTGGGACGACGACGACATCAAGAACCTCTCGCTCATGTGCGACATGCTCCACGAGCACGGCGCACTCGCCGCGGCCGAGCTCTGGTACGGCGGCCCGCACGCGCCGTGCATGGAGTCGCGCTGCGTCCCGCGCGCGCCCTCGCAGATCCCGAGCGACTTCGAGCACCTCACCTATCCCAAGGAGATGGACAGGGACGACATCCGCGAGGTGCAGGGCTTCTACGTCGAGGCCGCCAAGCGCGCCCGCGAGGCCGGCTTCGACATCGTCTACGTCTACGGCTCCCACTCCTACCTGCCGCAGCAGTTCCTGACGCCGTACTACAACCGCCGCACCGACGAGTACGGCGGCTCCTTCGAGAACCGCGCCCGCTTCTGGCGGGAGACGATCGAGCAGGTGCGCGAGGCCGTCGGCGACGACTGCGCGATCGCCGTGCGCATGTCCACCGACATGTTCATGGGCGAGGCAGGCACCCAGCTCGAGCGCGACTGCCTGCCCTTCGTGGAGCTCTGCGACGAGATCGTGGACGTCTGGGACATCAACGTGTCGGGCATCTCCGAGTGGGGCGAGGACGCGACGCCGTCGCGCTTCTACGAGTCGGGTCGCCTCCTCCCCTGGCAGAAGGCGGTCAAGGGCGCCTCGAAGAAGCCCGTCCTGGGCGTCGGCCGCTTCACGAACCCGGACCTGATGGTCGAGGCGATCGAGTCCGGCTCGCTCGACATCATCGCCACCTGCCGGCCCTCTATCTCGGACCCGTTCCTGCCCTTGAAGATCGACGAGGGCCGCCTCGACGACATCCGCGAGTGCATCGGGTGCAACATCTGCATCTCCCGCTGGGAGATCGGTGGCCCGCCGCTCATCTGCACGCAGAACGCGACCGCCGGCGAGGAGTACCGGCGCGGCTGGCACCCGGAGAAGTTCGAGCCGGCGAGGAACGCCGACAACGACGTCCTCGTAGTCGGAGCAGGGCCCGCCGGGATGGAGTGCGCGATGGTGCTCGGCAAGCGCGGCATGCGCCGCGTCCACCTCGTCGAGGCCCAGGACGACATGGGCGGCATCATGCGCTGGATCCCCCAGCTCCCCGGCCTGGGTGAGTGGGCGCGCGTCGTCAACTACCGCAAGATCCAGATCGACAAGCTCAAGAACGTCGAGTTCATCCCGTCGACGACGCTCGACGCGAACGGCGTCAAGGACTACGGCGCCGAGCTCGTCGTCGTCGCCACG
>JAICGP010000141.1 GCA_025923055.1 Thermoleophilia bacterium | reverse complement strand
CGTGACGCGCCCGGTTGCGACGCTCACAGCCTCGCCTCGGGGTAGCCGCGGAAGCCCGGGTAGAGGGGGCGCCGCTCGCAGAGCGCGTCGCTGCGGGCGCGCAGCGCGTCGAGGTCGCCGTCGCCGAGCGCCCCCGCGATGATCGCGCCCACCTCGCGGAGGTCGCCCTCGTCGAAGCCGCGCATCGTGACGGCGGGCGTGCCGAGCCGGACGCCCGACGCCTCCATGGGCGGACGCTCGTCGAAGGGGACCGTGTTCCGGTTGGCGGTGATCTTGACCTCGTGCAGCCGCTCCTCGGCCGCCTTCCCCGTCCAGTCGCTCCGGCGCAGGTCGACCTGCACGAGATGCGTGTCGGTCCCGCCGGTCAGGAGGTCGTGACCCGCGTCGAGGAGGGCGTCGGCGAGCGCGTCGGCGTTCACGCGGATCTGGCCCTGGTAGGCGCGGAAGGCCTCGGAGGCGGCGATCTTGAAGCACGTCGCCTTCGCCGCGATCACGTGCAGGAGGGGGCCGCCCTGCATCCCGGGGAAGACGGCCTTGTCGACCGCCTGGGCATGCTCCTCCGTGCAGAGCACGAGACCCGCGCGCGGCCCGGCGAGCGTCTTGTGCGTGGTGGAGGTGACGAAGTCGCAGTGCGGGACCGGGTTCGGGTGCAGGCCTGCGGCGACGAGCCCCGCGATGTGCGCCATGTCGCAGAGGAGGAGCGCGCCCACCTCGTCCGCGACGGCACGGAACCGGTCCGCCTCGATCGTGCGCGGGTAGGCCGAGGCGCCGCACACGATCAGCTTCGGCCGGTGCTCCTTCGCGAGCCGCCGGACCTCGTCGAAGTCGATCAGGCCGGTCTCGCGGTCGACGCCGTAGCCGACGACCTCGTAGAGCTTGCCCGAGAAGTTGACCTTGAGCCCGTGGGTGAGGTGGCCGCCGTGGTCGAGCCGCATGGCGAGGATCGTGTCGCCGGGCTGCAGGCATGCGAAGTAGACGGCCATGTTCGTCTGGGCGCCCGCGTGCGGCTGGACGTTCGCGTGCTCGGCGTCGAAGAGCGACTTCGCCCTGTCGATGGCGAGCTGCTCGATCTCGTCGACGACCTCGCAGCCGCCGTAGTAGCGACGGCCGGGATAGCCCTCGGCGTACTTGTTCGTGGGGACGCTCCCGACCGCCTCGAGCATCGAGGGCCACGTGAAGTTCTCTGAGGCGATCAGCTCGATCTGGCTGCGCTGCCGCTCGAGCTCGCGCCCGATCAGCTCGACGACGTCGGGGTCGACCTCTGCGAGCCCGGCTCGGCGCAGCTCCTCGAGCGTCTCCACCGCCACGGCCATGACGCCGCCCACTTTACTGCGCGACCCTGGACGGGCAAGCGCCGTTGTGGGATCGTGGAAGGAGTGGACGCGCTGGGGATCGCGGTCGTGGCCGGCCTCGTGCTGTTGCCGCTCGCGCGCGAGTACGGCGACTTCCGCCGCTCGTGGGGCCTCGGGCGCGCTGCCGCGCTCGGGGTCGTCGCCCTCGTGCTCCCGGCGGTCGCGATCGGCATCGCCGCCGCGTCGCCGCTCGCCGAGCGGCCGTTCGTCCAGTGGGGAGTGACGGTGGCGGTCGCGCTCGCCGCCTACTCCCTAGCGGTGCGGGCCGTCGGGGCGGCCGTGCAGGGGACAGCCGCCTCCGACTGAGCCGGCGCGCGCGAGCGGCGTCGTCAGCGCCCGGGTCTCGACGGAGGTGCGTCCAGGTAACCCGGGAGCCACCGTCTGCGCGCCGCCCACACGCCGCGCCACGCTTCCAGGCGAGCGCTTCCGCGGCGCGCGAGGACGCGCGCGACGAGCGCCCTCGTGCCGGCGCCGAGCAGCAGGAAGGCGACGCCCGCCTCCCGCCGCGGCGGGCGCCAGTGCTTGCGGAGGAACGTCACCTTCCCCTGCAGGAGCAGGACGAGCCGCTCGGGCTTTGCCGCCGAGCCGCCGACGGCGTGCGTGACCTCGGCGTCGGGCGTGAACACCGGCCGGTACCCCGCCTGGACCGCGCGCAGCGTCAGGTCGGCGTCCTCCGCGTAGACGAAGAAGCGGGCGTCGAAGCCGCCGAGCTCGTCCCACACCCGCCGCGTCACGAGCAGCACGCAGCCGGTGACGATGTCGACCTCGCGGATCGAGTCCCGCTGCCACCGTCCGAGCGACTCCGGGTCGAAGAGCGGCGAGCCCTTGAACGCGGCGGTCAGCATCGTGCCGAAGCAGAAGAGGCTCCAAAGCGTCGGGTGCGCGTAGCAGGAGCCCGGGTCGAGCGTGCCGTCCGGGAGGACGGTGCGGCCGCCGTAGAGGCCGTGCTCGGGCCGGCTTCGTGCGAGCGCGACGAGGTTTTCGACCGCCCCCTCGTGGACGACGGTGTCCGGGTTGAGCAGGAGCAGGTGCTCGCCCGTCGCGACCTCGGCGGCCCGGTTGACTCCGGCCGCGAACCCGACGTTGTCGTCGAGCGCGATCAGACGGGCCCGCGGGAACTCGTCCTGGATCATCTCCGCGGTGCCGTCTCCCGAGCCGTTGTCGACGACGATGACCTCGTAGTCCAGCCCCGTCGTCGCGGAGTAGACTGACTCGAGGCATTCGCGAGCGGCTTCGCGGGTCCGGTACGTGACGATCAGGATCGAGACGTCGAATGCCACTGGGCGCTCTCGCGTCGAGGCTGCTCAGCGGCCGCGGGGGTCACAGTGAATCCGACGCACGAGGAAGACTCCCCGGTCCCCGGCCGAAGCCCGAGCGTCCGTGCGCCCGCCGCGCTCTCGCTCACCGTCGTCATCCCCGCGTACGACGCCGAGCGCACTCTCGGCACGGTGCTCGAGGCGCTGCGGGCGCAGGAGTTGGGACCGCACGAGGTCATCGTGGTCGACGACGGCTCCGCCGACGGGACCGTGAGCCTCGCGAAGCGCCTCGGCGCACACGTCGTCCGGACGGAAGGAAGGGGATACGCCGGCGGAGCCCGCAACCGGGGCTGGGACGCGGCGACCGGGGACGTCGTGGTCTTCCTGGATGCGGACTCCGTTCCCGATCCCGGCTGGGGCGCCGGTCTCGCGAGATCGCTCGCGGAGTTCCCCGGCGCGATCATCGGATGCGCGCGGACGTTCAGCGCCACGACCGCGTGGGGCTGGGTCGGCTACCTCCAGAGCGAGACTCCCTACCTCCCGCTGGGTGAGCCCAGACGGGTCGCGTTCCTCTGCTCCTACTGCGTGGCCGTCCCGCGGGACGCGCCGCTGCGCTGGGACGAGAGCTACGGGGGCGAGGACGGCATCTTCTGCGTCGACGCTCTCGACGCCGGCATCGACCTGGTATTCGACCCTCGTTTCCACACGATCCACGATCACGAGAAGGACTCGTTCGCGAGCCTGCGCCGCCAGCAGGACCGCCTCGCTTACAGCATGGCACGGATCGGCCCGGTGCAAAGGGAGGCGAGGCGCAAGCGCATCCTCGCGCGTGTGCCCGTGCACTACTTCGCCCTCGTGCGGCTGGTGGCGATCCACCGCCGTCTGCGCGCGTTGCCCGAGTACCGTGAGCGCCTCGTCCGGGCCCTGCCGCGCATGGTCGTCGCGGAGTGGACGCTCGGCCTGTTCGCGCTCCGGTACGCGGTGCGACGACCCCCGCTCCGGGGCCAGAGCCGGGGAGGCTTCCGTTGAGGCGATCGGGTGGCGATCCGCCTCCGGTGACCCTGCTCCTCGTCGCGGACCCGGGCGGGCACCTGTTCGAGCTCGCCGGGCTGCGAGCTGTCTGGAGCCGGTTCTCGCGAGCCTGGGTGACGGTGCGCGCGAGCGACGTGGAGACGCTCCTCCCGGACGAGCGGGTCATCTTCGCCCACGGGCATACGCGGCGTAGCCTCACGAACCTCGTCCGCAACAGCCTGCTGGCGGTCAGGATCGTCCGCCGGCTCAGGCCCGCGGTCGTCATGACGACGGGGGCGGCGCTCTCCGTGCCCTTCGCGTGGGCGGGCCGGCTCTTCGGGGCGCGGGTCGTCTACATCGAGTGCTCGGGCCGGGTCGGCATCTCCATGAGCTGTCGACTCATCGCACCGGTCGCCGATCGCCTCTACGTCCAGTGGCCCGAGGTGGTCTCGCAGGCCCCGAAGGCGCGCTACGCCGGCACGATCTTCCTGTCCCGACGATGATCCTGGTCACGGTCGGCGTGTCGAACCTCCCCTTCGATCGGCTGGTCGCGGCCGCCGACGGCCTGGCGGCAGGAGGCGAGGAGATCGTCGTGCAATACGGCGCCGCGCGCGCGCGACCGCAGCGTGCCGTCTGCTTCGACTACCTCCCGTTCGTGCAGCTGCAGGAGTGGGTCTCGAAAGCCCGAGTCGTCGTCTGCCACGCCGGCATCGGCTCCGTCGCGATGTGCGTCTCGACGGGCGTGCACCCGGTCGTCGTCCCGCGACTCGAGCGGCTCGGCGAATCCGTCGACGAGCACCAGCTGGCGTTCGGGCGGCGGCTCGGAGAGCTCGGACTGGCGACGGTGGTCGAAGACGTGTCGGAGCTCGCTCGAGCCGTCGGGTCGGTGCCGGCCGACCAGCCGCCGACGGGCCTGAGCCGGCAGCTCGCCGACGAGCTGCTCGACTACATCGGGAGCGTCCGCGCCCGTCGCGAAGGCTAGGGCCGAGGCGCGGCCGCGGCGGCCGTCCGCGGCTCGACCGGGATGATGCGCGTGCGCGCGTCCTCGATGACGTCGGCGAGGATGACGTCGAGGTCGCGGGACGCCCTCCATCCGACAGCGGACTCGATCTTGCCCGTCGCCGGGATGCGGTGGTACATGTCCTCGATCCCCTGGCCGTAGACCTCCTCGTGGGGCACGAAGACGAGCTCGGACCCGGATTGCGTCAGCTCGACGACGCGGTGGGCGAGGTCGACGATCCGGATCGGGTGCGGAGAGCCGACGTTGTAGATCTCGCCGCTCGTGGCCCGATGCTCCATGAGGCTCAGCAGCGCAGCCACGGTGTCGGCGACGTGGCAGAAGCACCGGGTCTGGGTGCCGTCGCCGTGGATCTCGAGCGGCCCGCCGGCGAGCGCCCGGCCCACGAAGCTCGGGATCACCATGCCGTATTTCCCGCTCTGGCGGGGGCCGACGGTGTTGAAGAGGCGCGCGATCACGCAGTCGAGGCCGCGCTCCTGGTGATAGGCGAGAGCGAGAAGCTCGTCCATCGCCTTCGAGTCCGCGTACGCCCAGCGGCGGGCCGTCGTCGGCCCGTAGACGCGGCGGGCGTCCTCCGGCAGCGGCTCCAGGATGCGATGGTCGCCGTAGACCTCCGACGTCGAGGCGAGCAGGAGGCGCTTGCCGAACCGATGGGCGTGCTCCAGGACGACGTCCGTCCCTCGGACGTTCGTGAGGAGCGTGCGCACCGGCTGCTCGATGATGAGGCGCACTCCGACCACGGCCGCCAGGTGATAGACGACGTCACACTTGTGGACGAGCTCGTTCACGACGGCCGGCGACAGCACCGAGTCGACGACGAGATGGAAGTCCGCGCGTTCGCGAAGGTGCGCGACGTTGTCGAGCGAGCCCGTGGAGAGGTCGTCGAGCACGTAGACCTCCGAGCCGCGCGCAAGCAGCGCCTCGGAGAGATGCGAGCCGATGAAGCCCGCGCCGCCGGTGACGAGCGCGGTCGGGCGCTGCGTGCGCTGTCCCACTGACTGATACTAGAGCCTCGGCGGGCGAATTCACGCCTCGCGGGCGAGAACGCCGCGCACCTCGGCGAGTACCTTCTCCGCCGGGGCGGCACCCTCCCGGAGCACGACCGGCTCGGGGCCGGTGAGGTCGACGACCGTGGAGGGCGTCCCGGGCAGCTCCCCGGCGTCGATGACGGCGCCGCAGCCGTCGAGGATCTCGGGCGCCACGTCCTGGAGGCGCGCCGGGTCGGGCCCGCCGTGGAGGTTGGCGCTCGTGGCCGCGAGGACGCCCGTCCGCTCGACGACCGCCCTCGCCGCGGGCGGCAGGTCGGGGATCCGCACGCCGATCGTCTCCGGGGTCGTCCCGCAGAGCCACCGGAACCGGCGCGCCGGGTTCGGCAGGACGAGCGTGTAGGGGCCGGGCAGGAGCGCGCGCGCGACGACCGCCGCCCGCCCACGCACCTCGGGCACGGCGTCGAGGAGCACGTCGAGGTCGGCGGCGAGGAGCGCGACCGGCATCGTCTCGGGACGCCCCTTGAGCTTCGTGAGCCGCCGGAACGGCGCCTCCCGGTACCCGTCGCAGCAGAGCCCGTAGACGGTGTCGGTCGGCAGCACGACCAGCTGCCCGGCCCGGATCGCCGTGACCGCGTCCTCGCTAGCCACGCGTCCCTCCCGGCCACGTCGGGTGCCTGGCACCGGTCACGTCTCTCGAGGGCACGTCGATCGAAGTGTGACGCCCGACGAGCCCTGCGTGCGCGCGGGGAACCACCGCTTCGCCCGCGTCCCGGCGGGCCATGGCGGGTGCCTGGCACCGGGCGTGTGGCACCGGGCGTGGCTGCTAGGGACGGCGGCCTTCCACGACCCGCGGCCGCCCGGCGAGGTCGGGCGTCGCGAGGACGTCCTCGTAGCCCAGCTCGCGCAGGCCGGCGGCGACGTCGTCGGCCTGGCCGTCGCCGCATTCGAGGACGAGCCGGCCGCCGGTGGCGAGGACGCCGCGAGCCCGCGCGGCGATGGGCTCCCAGACGCCGTCTCCGACCACCGCGTCGCGCGGCTCGAAGAGCCGGATCTCCGGCTGGAGCGACTCGTACTCGGCGGCGGGGACGTACGGCGGGTTGGAGACGACCAGGTCGAACGGGCCCGCGACGCCGTCGATCAGGTGCCCGCGCACGAGCGTCACGCGCGCCTCGAGCCCCGTCCGCACGAGGTTCTCCCGCGCGAGCGCCAGCGCCGCCTCCGAGCGGTCGACGGCGACGACGGACGCGCCCGGGTGCTCGTCCGCGATCGCGAGCGCGATGGCGCCCGATCCGACGCCGACGTCGAGGACGCGCGGCGCCTCGAGCCCGGCCAGATGAGCCAGGCAGCGCTCGACCACGACCTCCGTCTCGGGCCGCGGGACGAGCGCGCGGCCGTCCACGGCCAGCGTCAGCCGCCGGAAGCCCCACTCGCCGAGCACGTAGGCGAGCGGCTCCCTCGCCTCGCGGCGCTCCGTGAGGCGCTCGAGGTCCTTCGCCTCCCGGTCCGAGAGCTTGCGCGCGGCCTCGGGCGCAAGCTCCGACCGCGCAAGCCCG
>JAICGP010000140.1 GCA_025923055.1 Thermoleophilia bacterium | reverse complement strand
GACGATCCCGCCGACGAAGACGTCGCTCGCACCCGGGACGTCGGTCAGCCGGGCCGCGACTAGACCTCCGGTGCACGACTCGGCAGTGGCGAGCGTCAGCCCCCCGTCGCGGCAGCCGGCGAGCACGAGCTCGGCGACTGTGCGCTCGTCGTCGGCGAAGACCTCCGCGCCGAAGCGCTCCCGGACGGCCGCCGCGACGTGCGCGGCACGGCCGGATCCGCCGGCGCGTGCGAAGACGTCCACCCGGATCTCGAGATCCTGCGCGCAGACGGTGACCTCGACGCCGTCGCCCTCTCCGCCCTCCTCCTCGAGCACCCGCGCGACCGCGGACTCGCTCGGGCCGAAGAGTCGCAGGATCGCGTGGCCGGGCCGCTCGGCCTGCGCGGCCACGCGGGCGAAGGGCTCGGCCTCGACGACGCGCGGCCAGAGGCGGCGCAGCTCGTTCGGCGGCCCCGGAAGGGCGACCGCGACGCGCCCGTTCCGCTCGACGAGCACGGCCGGCGCCGTCCCGGCCAGGCCGAGCGCGACGGCGCCCTCCGGGAGCAGGGCCTGCTTGCGGACGCCGGCGGCGAAGTCCGCGTACGGGCGGCGGAGGCGCCGCGCCACGGCTCGGGAGACCGTCTCGATCTCGCGCTCGAGCGCCTCGTCTACGACCAGTCGGAGGCCCGCCTCGCGCGCCAGGGTCTCGACCGTCCGGTCGTCGTGGGTCGGCCCCAGGCCTCCCGAGAGCACGCAGACGTCGGCGTCGAGTCCTTCCCGCACGGCGTGTGCGAGCTCGGCGGGATCGTCGCCGACGACGAGGATGCGCGCCGGCTCGAGGCCGAGCCGGGTCAGCTCGCGGCCGAGGAACGCGCCGTTCGCGTCGGCCTTGTCGCCGCGGACGAGCTCGCTGCCCGTGAGGACGACGACCGCTCGGGGCGAGCCCGCCGTGGCCCGTCCGGACAGGCCCTTACCCCGCGGTCGAGACGGTGCGGATCCCCTTGGCGGTCGCGACGACGACCGCGGCCTCGGTCGGGAACCTCTGGACGCGGCGACCGTTCAGCTTCGCGTTCAGGTTGCCCGGGGCACCGAGCTCGAGCCACAGGCGGCGGTGCTTGACGAAGCGCTGCGTCTGACCCTCCTCGAGCGTCCCTTCCCACAGGAGGCGGCCGCCGACGCCGCCGGCGCGGACCTGCATCCAGCAGCCGCCGCGGACGGCGGTCAGCACGAGCCGCGCCCGGCGCGGGCGCGCCTCGCGCTCGTCCGTCTCGGAGCGCCCCGTGGTCGTCGGCGAGGCGGGCGCCTCGCCGCTCTCGGTCCCCTCGGGCGTCGCATCCACGAGCGGCGACTGGTCCGGCGCGTCGGAGCCGATGCCGGCGAGCCCGACGACGAGGAGGACGGTGACCGCCACGATCGCCGCGAGCGCGACGACGACCAAGTTCGACTCGATCGGACGCTGCCGCCGTCGCCGCACGGTCGCGGGCGTGGCCAGCTCCTCCTCCGCCGTCGTGAAGCGCGAGTTGAACTCGTCGACGTAGAGCTGGCCGTCCAGGCCGAGGTAGTCGGCGTAGGTGCGGAGGAACCCCTTGACGTAGGTGTCCCCGGGCAGCGCCTCGAACTGCTCCTCTTCGAGCGCCCTGAGGTACTTGCCCCGGATCTTCGTCTCCTCCTCGATCCGGGGAAACTCGAGACCCTGCCGCAAACGAGCCTCTCGCAGGCTGTTGCCGATCTCGAACACGAGGCCCGATCGTAGCAGCCTTGCTCCGAGACGCTCGGTCGGTGGCCGGCGCTCTCGTCGGGGACGGCTGCGAGCAAGCCGGGCGTCGTGATCGGCCGCAACCCGTACGGGAAGTACGGGCGAGGTCGAGGCGCGGCGATCCGGCCGCGTCACAGCCGCCATCCGCGTGGGTGTCGGTCGCCGGTCGAGCGTCGCTATTCGAGGACGAGAACGAGCACCGCGAAGACGGCGAGGGCGAGCGCGGCGGTGATCGCCAGCAGGAGCGCCAGGGTGCCGAGGAAGCGCGTTAGCGCGATGAACCCGCGGCTGCCGCTGCGTCCGAGCGTGCGCTGGTGCTGCTCGCGGGCCCGGCGTCCCAGGACCACGGAGACGAGCGCGAGGACGAGCGCCAGCGGCACCGCGACGACGGCGTCGACGAGTCGGATCTCGTCGTAGTGGCGCGCCGCGACGACGGCGCCGCCGAAGATACCCAGCGCCAGGAGCGCGGTCACGAACGCCCAGACCGCCTTGGCGTTCCGCACGGGCGCCTACTGCTTGACGTAGGGGCGCCCGGCCGCGGCGGGGCCGCGCGAGCGGCCGATGACCCCGACGAGGACGACGAGCGTGAGGACGTACGGGAGCGTCGAGAGGAGGTTCGCCGACGCCAGGTCGGACGGGAGGAGCGGCGAGCCCTGGAGCCGAAGGGCCAGCGCGCTCGAGAAGCCGAAGAGGAGGCAGGCGCCGAACGCGCCGAAGGGGCGCCAGTTGCCGAAGATGACCGCCGCGAGGGCGATGAACCCGCGACCGGCGGTCATGTTCTCGTTGAAGGCGTTCCCCGTGCCGAACGAGAGGTAGGCCCCGCCGAGCGCCGCCAGGACGCCCGAGAGGATGACGGCCGCGTAGCGGACCTTGAACACGGAGATGCCGACCGTGTCCGCGGCCTTCGGGTGCTCGCCGACCGAGCGGATCCGCAGGCCGATCGGCGTCTTGAAGAGGACGATGAACGAGGTGAGGACGACGGCGAACATGAGCCAGATCATCAGGTTGAGGTTGCCGAAGAGGTCCCCGAAGAAGGGGATGTCCTCGATCAGCGGCAGGTGGACGTTCGGGATGCGCTCCTCGAGCTCCGGGGTCCCGCGCGTCCCGTAGATGGAGCGGAAGAGGTAGCCGGTCACGCCGAGCGCGAGGAAGTTGATCGCGAAGCCGCTGATGATCTGGTCGGCCCGGAGGTGGATGGAGAAAAAGGCGTGGATGAGCGCGAGAACGGCGCCCGCGGCCATCGCGCCGAGCAGTCCGAGCTCCCACTGGCCGGTCTCCGCGACGACGACGATCCCGAAGAAGGCGCCGGCGAGCATCATCCCCTCGAGCCCGATGTTCACGACGCCGGAGCGCTCCGAGAAGATGCCTCCCATCGCAGCGAAGGCGAGCGGCGCCGCGAAGCGGAAGGTCGCGGCGAGGAGGCCGATGCTGAAGACGGACTCGAGCTCGGCGGACTCCTCGCTCTGGAACCAGAGCGCGACGAGGATCGCGAGCAGCGCGACGCCTATCGCCCACCAGCCGAGCTTCCGCTCGCCGCGCGTCAGGGCCCAGAGGCCGAGCGACGCTCCCAGCACGGCGGCGGCGGCCGGGACGACGAGCGCGCGGATCGTGAAGGGCGGCACCGAGAGCCACACGGCGAGCACGCCGAGCCAGATGCCGATGATGGCCAGCGAGCGGGCCTCGCCGAGCCGGCGGAGGCGGTCGAGCGGGGTCTGGGAGGCCTCGGCGACGCTCATCGAACGGTCACGGCTTCAGCTCCGGCTCGACACGTCTGGGGCCGGCCCAGCCGACCCGCTTGCGTGCCCGCCACAGGTAGAGGATGAGGAACTCGGCGCCGACGAACGCGATGATGAGCGCCTGGATCATCGTGGCGAGGTTGGTCGCCAGCTCGGGGTTGAAGACCTCGGGATCGAGCTGGCGCGGCGACGTGCCGACGTCGAGTGCCCCGAAGAGGAAGGCCGCGAAGAGGATGCCGACGGCCTTGTTCCGCCCCAGGAGCGCGACGGCGATGCCGACGAACCCGAGCAGGTTGGCGTCGAACTCCGTACTCGTGAGCCGGTACTTCCAGCCGAGCAGGTCGATCGCGCCGGCGAGCCCCGCGAAGCCGCCCGAGATGGCGAGGGCGAGGAAGTAGTTCTTCTTCACGGAGATGCCGCCGTAGGCGGCGGCATCCGGGTTGAAGCCGACCGCGCGCACCTCGTAGCCGAGCGTCGTCCGGTTCAGGAGCAGGTGGTAGACGAGGACGGCGAACAGCGCGATGAAGATCCCCGCGTGGAGCGGCTGGAGGCCGCCCCAGTTCCACACCTCGGAGAGCTTCGCCGAGTCGAGGACGTCGTTCGAGCGCGGGAGGCTCGGGTCGGTGCCTTGCAGGTAGCCGTCCGGCGCCTCGAGCAGCCACTTGCCGACCCAGATCGCGATCCAGTTGAGCATGATCGTCGAGATGACCTCGTGGGCCCCGGTCGTCGCTTTCAGCGCCCCTGCGATCCCGCCCCAGAGGGCCCCTGCGAGGAGCGCCGCGACGACCGTGAGCGTGATGTGGAGCGCCATGGGCGCCCCGTCGAAATGCGTCCCGAACCAGATCCCGGTCAGGAGCCCGACCCAGTACTGGCCCTGTCCGCCGATGTTGAACATCCCGCAGCGGAACGCGAACGCGACCGCGAGCGCCGTGAGGATGAGCGGGGTCGTGATGAGGAGCGTCTGCTGCAGGTCGCGCGCCTCCTCGGCCGTGTCCCCCACCCCCGGGATGAACCACGTGACCCCGGTGCCCTCGAAGATCGCCTTGTAGGCCTCGAACGGCGCCGTCAGGCTCTTCTCGGTGACGAGGACGACGATGCCGCCGATCAGGAAGGCCAGAAACGCCGCGGCGACGGGGACCAGCAGGCCGCCCGCACGGTCGTAGAAAGCCTGCAGCCCGGAGACCGAGCCGCCGCCCTCCGGCTCGGGCGGCGGGGGGACCGGCGTGACCGCCGCTGGGCCGTCGCTCACGCCGCGACCTCCCGCCCGCCCCCGGTCATCGCGATCCCGAGCTCCTCCTCGGAGACGTCGGGGGAGTACTCGCCGACGACGCGCCCCTCGTACATGACGAGGATGCGGTCGGAGAGGGAGAGGATCTCGTCGAGCTCGAAGGAGACGAGGAGGATGGCGCGGCCCTCGTCCCGCTCGGCCACGAGCCGGCGGTGGACGAACTCGATCGCGCCGACGTCGAGCCCGCGCGTCGGCTGCGCCGCGACGAGGATGCGCGGGTCGCGCGAGACCTCGCGGGCGACGACGACCTTTTGCTGGTTTCCGCCGGAGAGCGAGGCGGCGAGCGTCTGGGGGCCGCCGCCGCGGACGTCGAACTCGGTGAGCAGCCGCTTGGCGCGTGCCACGAGCCGCTTCGGGTAGAGCCATCCCCACTTCGAGTCCGGCTCCTCGCAGTAGTCCTTGAGGGCGATGTTCTCGGCGAGCGTGAAGTCGAGGACGAGGCCCCGCCGCTGGCGGTCCTCCGGGATGTGGCCCACGCCGGCCTCGAGGCTGTCCCGCGCGCCCTCGTTCGTGATGTCCTCGCCCACCGCGACGACGCGCCCCGACTCCGGCCGGCGGAGACCGGTGATCGCCTCCACGAGCTCGGACTGGCCGTTGCCGTCCACCCCCGCGATCCCGACGATCTCGCCGGCCCGCACCTCGAGCGAGACCCCGCGCACCGCCTCGAGATGCCGCTCGTCGAAAACGCGCAGGTCCTCGACGGTGAGGAGCGGGTCGCCGGGCTGCGCCGGCGTCTTGTCGACGCGGAGGAGCACCTCCCGGCCGACCATGAGCCGTGCGAGGCCCTCCTCGGTCGCGCCCTCGCGGGGAACCGTCTCGATCGTCTTCCCGCGCCGGAGGACGGTGACCCGATCGGCGATGGCGAGCACCTCGCCGAGCTTGTGGGTGATGAAGACGATCGACTTCCCCTCCGCCTGGAGCGAGCGGATGATCTCGAAGAGCTCCTCGGCCTCCTGCGGCGTGAGCACCGCCGTCGGCTCGTCGAGGATGAGGATCTCTGCGCCGCGGTAGAGCGCCTTCAGGATCTCCACCCGCTGCTGCATGCCGACCGAGATGGACTCGATGAGGGCCTCGGGGCGGACGGCGAGGCCGAAGCGCTCCGAGAGGTCGCGCACCCGCTTCTCGGCCGCGTCGATGTTGAGGAACGGCCCGCTGTGGGGCTCGACGCCGAGCACGATGTTCTCCGCGACGGTCATGACCGGGATGAGCATGAAGTGCTGGTGCACCATGCCGATCCCGAGGTCGATCGCCGCCCGCGGCGAGTCGATCCTCACGCGCTTGCCGTCGAGTCGCACCTCGCCCTCGTCGGGGTGGTAGAGGCCGTAGAGGATGTTCATGAGCGTCGACTTCCCGGCCCCGTTCTCGCCCAGGAGCGCGTGCACCTCGCCCTTCACGAGCTCGAAGTCGACGTGGTCGTTGGCGATCACGCCGGGGAAGCGCTTCGTGATGCCCTTGAGCTCGAGGAGAGGGATATCGGCCATTGTCAGGCGAGCGGAAGGGGCGGCCGGAGCCGCCCCTTCCGCGTCGTGTGCCTCGCTACTCGACCGTCTCGGGGATCTCGACCTCCCCGTTGACGATCGGCTCGATCTGCGCCTCCGTCTCGTCGATCGCCTCCTGCGGCGCGTTCGGCGAGAACTCGCCGAGGCCGACGCCGTCCTCGGCCAGGCCGAAGGTGCTGACGCCGCCGCCCTGGAACGAGCCGTCGACGACGGCCTGGATGGTCTGGAAGACGGCCTCGTCGACGCGCTTGAGCGAGCTCGTCAGCACGTGGTCGCCCAGGAAGGCCTGGTCGGCGTCGACGCCGATGCCCCAGACGCCCTCCTCCTGGGCCGCGTCGAGAGCGCCGAGGCCGCAGCCGCCCGCCACCTGGAAGACGACGTCGGAGCCCTCGGCGATCTGGTCGAGCGCGACCTCCTTGCACTTCGCCTGGTCGACGAAGTCCTGGGAGTAGGCGTTCAGCGTGGTCACGTCCGGATTCGCGTCCGTCGCGCCCTTCTGGAACCCGGCGATGAACCGGTCGACCGGCGGGATCTTGAGCCCGCCGACCGTCGAGACGGTGTTCGACTCCGTCACGAGCCCCGCCATGTAGCCGGCGAGGTAGCCGGTCTCCTGCTCCTTGAAGAGGAGGCCCTGGAGATTCGGAAGCTCGCACGAGTTCGTCTCCTCGCAACCCTCGCCGCCGTAGGCGAAGTCGACGATCGCGAAGCTCGTGTCCGGGAACTCCTCCGCGGCCTGATGCGTGGCCTCGCCCATGAGGAAGCCGACCGAGATGATGAGGTCGAAGCCCTCCTCCGCGAGCGTGGAGAGGTTGGGGATGTAGTCGGCGTCGGACTGCGACTCGAGGACGCGGATCTCCACGCCGAGCTCCTCGGCCGCACGCTCGAGGCCCTGGTTGGCCAGCGAGTTGAAGCCGCGGTCGTTGAGGCCGCCGATGTCGGTCACGAGG
>JAICGP010000139.1 GCA_025923055.1 Thermoleophilia bacterium | reverse complement strand
TGTCGGTGGTGCCGGTCTTGCCGGCGATCGAGGGATCGCCGTAGTCGGCGCCGGTGCCGGTGCCGCCGTCGACGTTCTGCTGGAGGATCTTCGTCACCTCGTAGGCGACGCCGTCCGGCATGACGCGCTTGCGCTTCGCGACCCCCCAGCCGCCGCCCCGGTCGACCCTTCCGTTCGGCAGCACGACCTTGCGGATGGCCATCGGCTCCGAGTAGACGCCGCCGGCCGCGAGCGTCGCGTAGGCCGAGGCCATCTCGAGCACGGAGACCGAGTTCGAGCCGAGGCCGATCGACGCGACCGGCTGCAGCTTCGTCTTGATCCCCATCTGGCGCGCCACCTTGACGACGTTCTCCGGCCCGACGTCGAGCGTCAGGCGCGCGTAGACGGTGTTGTCCGAGCTCAGCGTCGCCTGCGCCACCGACACGGGACCCAGGTACGAGTGGCTGTAGGTCGTGACGTCCCACGGCTCCGAGTTCGGGTCCGGCTGCCAGTGGAAGGGCGCCGAGAGGTACTGGGTGGAGCTCGGGTTGATGCCCTGGCGGATCGCCTCGGCGAGGACGAACGTCTTGAACGACGAGCCCGACTGGCGGCGTCCCTGGGCGGCGAGGTTGAACTGGATCCGCTTCTTGCCGGGAACAACTGCCGTCATCGCACGGATGGCGCCGTTCTTCGGGTTGATGGAGACGATGGCCGAGGCCGGGTCGCCGCCCTCGGTCAGCGTCTCCTTGATCGCCCTGACGGCGAGCTTCTGGTAGCGCGGGTTGATCGTGGTGTAGACGCGAAGCCCACCGCCGCGGACCGTCGAGGCCCCGTACTTCTCGATCAGCTGCTCGCGCACGAAGCTGAAGAAGTAGGGCTCCCGGATCTTCGTGTAGAGCTGGCCGGGCTTCAGCCCGAGCGGCCTGCGGATGGCGCCCGCGTGCTGCGCCTCGTCGATGTAGCCGGAGTCGCGCATCGCCGTGATGACCTCGTTGCGCCGGCGGACCGCCTCGTCGGGGCGGCGGAACGGGTCGTAGATCGAGGGCGCCTGGGGGAGGCCCGCGATGAGGGCGGCCTGGACGAGGTTGAGGTCGCCCGCGGGCTTCGAGAAGTAGGTCTGCGCCGCAGCCTCGGCGCCGTAGGCGTGGCTCCCGAAGTAGACCTGGTTCAGGTAGGTCTCGAGGATCCGCTCCTTGCGCCAGCGCTTCCGCTCTCCGGCGTTCGTCCCGTCGGGGCCGGCGCCCCAGAGGTTCGGCAGGCCCTCCTCCTCGAGCTTCAGCGCCAGGCAGGCCTCCTTCGTCTTGCGCTCCCACGACACCTCGTTGCCGATGTAGAGGTTCCGGACGAGCTGCTGCGTCAGCGTCGAGCCGCCCTGGACGATCTCGCCGCTCTCGAGGTTCTTGACGGCGGCGCGCACGATGCCCTCGTAGTCGAGCCCCTCGTGGGAGTAGAACCGCCGGTCCTCGATCGCCACGGTCGCCTCGGCGAGCAGCGGCGACATCTGGTCGAGAGCGACGGGCTGGCGGTTCTTCTCCGCCGGGATGGCGCCGAGCACGGAGCCGTCGGCGGCGTACACGAACGAGTTCTGCCCGATCGAGACGGGGCGCAGCGAGGCGAGCGAGCAGCTCTCGCGGAACGCCTGGGCGCCGGTGAACGCCGCCGCCACGAGCACGGCGACGAGGGCGAGGAGGATCGCAAGGAGGGTGACGAATGCGAAGCGTCGCGACTGCGTCCTGTCACGGCGCCGGCGCTCGCGCCGGCGCCGGCGATTGCGGTTGTTCGCCGCGATGCCGTTCCCGTTGCGGTGTCCGTTCCGGCCGTTGCCGTTGCCGTTGCGGCCGCGGCCGTTTCCGGCCGGGCTCATCCGTAGACGCCCTCGGCCTTCAGCCGCCCGACGGCCGCGTGTCTGAGCGCCGAGGAGACCTCGCTCGCCTGACGGGCCGTGCGGGTCCAGGCCTCGACGGTCACGACGGCACCGGTCGTGTCGAGCTGGGTCACGTGGGCGGTCGGATCCTTCTCGGTCATCGTCTCGGGAAGACGTCGCGCCTCGTCGAGGAGCAGCTCGAGCACCCGGTCGAGGTCGGCGGCGAGCGGCACGGAGACTCTCACCGCCGCCAGGTGCTCCGCACCGGCGATGGTCGCGTTCCTGATGGTATCGGAGGCCAGCTTCGCGTTCGGCACGTAGTACCGCGCGCCGTCGGCCGCGCGGATGAGCGTGTAGGTGATCCCGATCTCGTGCACGGTGCCCGAGGCGCCGGCCACGGAAACGCTGTCCCCGAGCCTGAGCGGCTGGGTGAATGCGATCAGGATCCCGGCGACGAAGTTCGAGAGCGTCGACTGCGCGGCGAGGCCGACGACGAGCGCGATCACCGCCGACGAGGCGAGGATGCTGCCCGCCACCGCGCGCACCTCCGGGACGACGAGGAGGGCGCTCAGCACGCCCACACCGACGATGACGGCGAGGGCGCTCCGGCGGAAGACGCGATAGATCGTGAGCGTCTCGGGCCGGAGCTGGAAGCGGCGCACGATCGTGCGGTCGACGAGACGCGCGGCGACGACCGTCACGAGCAGCACGACGCCCGCGACGACGAGCCGCTGGATCCACTCCTCCATCAGAGAGAAGTTCTCAGAACGGCAGGCGCTTCCTGCCCGCGTAGCCCGCCTCGAGCCCGTGCCAGTGGGCCACCTCGGCCTCGCCGAGCTCCCAGCAGAGGAGCACGGTCTCGCCGCTCTCCGGGTGCCGGGCCGGGAAGTCGAGGAGCCCGCGGTCGGGATCCTTGAGCTGCACGCCCTCGGCGTGGATCTCCTCGACGAGACCGGCGGCGCGGGCGGCCGCTCGGGCGGCCCGCTCGCGCAACGCGGCGACGCGACGGTGGTCGATGCGGCCGCCGTTCCCCGCGATCGCCGTCTCGGCGGCGCGCAGCTCCTCGGCGAGGCGGGAGAGCGCGCGCCGCTCCTCCGCGAGCTGCTCGGCGACCGGCCGCAGGCGCGCCAGGGTGTCGTTCGCCTCGTCCGGCGTGAAGAGCCGCATTTGGACATAGTGACGGCCGTCGTGCGCCCTCGCCCGCTCCTCGCCGCCCTCGTCGTGCTGCTCGCGGCCGCCGGGTGCGGGGAGCGAGACGAGCCGCTCGGAGAGCTGGAGCAACGCTACCCGGTCACCGTCCGGGGGGCGGCCGACCGTCCCGCCGTCGCCACCGAGCGGCCGCAACGCGTGGCGGCGCTCGACGCCGGCGCCGCGGAGCTCGTCCTGGCGCTCGGCGCACGCGACCGCCTCGTCGGCGTGCCGGCGGGGATGCGGCGGGGCGACGGCCCGGGCGAGGTGCCCCCGGACGCGCAAGAGACGACGGGAGGCGCGTTCCAGGTCCGCACGGACGTGATCCGGCGGCTCGAGCCGGACCTGATCGTCGCGTCCGCCACGACCGATCTCCTCGACCGTACGCGCATCCAGCGCCAGACCGGCGCCGTCCTCTACGTGCAGCCGGGCTCGTCCGTCGACGACGTCCTCAGGGCGACGCTCGAGATCGGCACGCTGCTCGGCGAGCCGGTCGAGGCCCGCCGGCTCGCCGCCGACATCCGCGCCCGTGTGGCCGCCGTGGAGGAGCGGATCGCCGACGAGCCGGTCGTGACCGCGTTCGTCGACACGGGCTTCTTCATCACCGTTCCGCGCAGGTCCCTCCTCGGCGACCTCCTCGTCCGCGCGGGCGGGGAGAGCGTGGCGGGACCGACCCCCGGCCCGGAGCCGTTTCCGCCCGCGCGGCTGCGGGCGCTTGCCCCCGACGTCTACCTCGCCACCTCCGACAGCGGCGTGACGCTCGCCTCGCTGCGATCCGATCCTCGCGTCGCCGACCTGCGCGCCGTCCGGCCAGAGCGCTTCGCGATCCTGCCCTCGGCGCTCGTCAACCGCCCCGGCCCCCGGATCGGGCAGGCGCTCGAGCGCGTCGCCGAGGCCCTCCATCCCGATGCCTTCCGCTAGCGAGCTGGACGCCGTCACGGTGGACGCCATGGGAACGCTCGTGGAGCTCGACGCGCCCGCGGACCGGCTCCTGGCGGAGCTCGCCGCGGCGGGAGTCGAGCGGCCGCGTGACGAGGTGGCCGCAGCCTTCCTCGCCGAGGTCGAGTACTACCTGCCGCGGACGCTGGAGGGCCGCGACGAGGCGTCTCTGGCCGACCTGCGCCTACGCTGCACCGAGGTCTTCCTCGAGCACGCGCGGGCGGACCTCGACCCGGAGGAGTTCGTCCCCCGCTTCGTGGCCGGCATCGTCTTCCGTCCGCTCGACGGCGCGGCGGCCGCGTTGCGCCGGCTCCGGCGCGCCGGGCTCGCGCTCGCCTGCGTCTCGAACTGGGACGCCTCGCTCGGGCCGCAGCTCGAGCGCGCCGGGCTCGGCGGCCTCTTCGACGACGTGGTCAGCTCGGCGCAGGCGGGCGCGGCCAAGCCCGACCCCGCCGTCTTCGCGACGGCGCTCGGCCGCCTCGGCGTGCCGGCTGCGCGAAGCCTCCACGTCGGGGACGGCGAGGGCGACCGCGACGGGGCCGCGGCGGCCGGGCTCGCCTTCGAGCCGGTACCGCTCGCTACGCTCCCCGAGCGGCTGGGACTAGGCCGCCTGTCATGAGCGAGCGCAGGCGAGGCATCTCCACACGCGCGATCCACTCGCCCCCGCCGAGCACCGGCCCGGGCGAGCCGGTCGTCGGGCCGATCGTCGCCTCGACCACCTTCTCGTTCGAGCACGTCGCCGACCTCGGGCGCGTGATCGCCGAGGAGGAGTACGGCTTCACCTACGCGCGCCTGCGCAACCCGACGGTGGAGGAGCTGAACGCGGTCGTCGCCGAGCTCGAGGGCGCCGAGGCCGCCCAGGCCTTCGGCTCCGGCATGGCGGCGATCAGCGCCGCGCTGCACTCGTGGCTCGGGCCGGGCGACACGCTCCTCCTCCCGCAGCAGCTCTACGGGACGACGTACGCGCTCGCCGAGTCACAGCTCCGGCCGCGCGGCGTCGACGTCGTCTACCTCGACGTCACCGATCCTGCCGCGTGGGAGCGCCCCGCCCGCGTCCGCTACGTCGAGACGATGGCGAACCCGGCCTTTCCGCTCGCCGACCTCGCAGCGATCGCGGCGACGAAGGGCGACGGCCTGCTGATCGTGGACAACACCTTCGCGTCGCCCGCGCTCTGCCGGCCGCTGGAGCTCGGCGCCGACCTCGTCGTCGAGTCGGCCACCAAGTACCTGAACGGCCACCACGACGTCACGGCCGGCGTCGTGGCGGGCGGTCGCGAGCTCGTTGCCCGCGCGCGCGCACACCTGATCCAGGTCGGCTCGGTGCTCGACCCGTTCCCCGCCTTCCTCGTTCGCCGCGGTCTCAAGACCCTTTCCCTGCGGATGGAGCGACACAGCCGCAACGCCCTCGCGGTCGCCCGCTTCCTCGAGGGGCACGCGAAGGTGGAGCGCGTCCTCTACGCGGGGCTCGAGAGCTATCCGCAGCACGAGCTCGCGTTGCGCCAGCTCGACGACTCGGGCGGGATGCTCGCCGTCGAGCTCGCCGGCGGCAGGGAGGCGGGAGAACGGTTCATGGACGCCCTGCGGCTCTGCGGCCGCGCCACCAGCCTCGGCGGCGTCGATACCGTCCTCCACCATCCGGCCTCGACGAGCCACCGGCAGTACTCGCCGGAGCAGCTCGCCGCCGCCGGCATCACGCCTGGCCTGCTGCGCGTCTCCGTAGGGTGTGAGGATGCCGACGACGTCGTCGCCGATCTCGAGCAGGCCCTCGCACAGGCGTAGCCGGCTCCCGCTCGCAATCTGGCTCGCGATCTCCGCGCTGCTCATCCTGCTCGCCTTCTGGTCGCAGGCGCAGGAGACGGACACCGAAGACGTGCTCTACGACGCGGACCTCGCCATCAACGGGACGGTCTTCTACGCGATCATGATCGGTGCGAGCGTGCTGATCGCGCTCAAGTACCGGCGGCCGGCCAACGCGCTCGGCTTCCGCCGCTTCCGCCGCCGCTGGGTCTGGATCTCGTTCGCGATCGTGATCGCGACCGTGGTCGTCGCCCGCCTCCTCGAGCCGGTCCTCCACGGCGGCGAGGAGCAGGGCCTGGCGCCGGAGGAGTGGCAGCCGGAGCACGCCGCCGCGTTCGGCGTCAACGCGGCCGTCATCGTCCTGCTCGGTCCGTTCGCGGAGGAGCTCTTCTTCCGCGGCCTAGGGGTCCGCGCCCTCGCGGCGCTCGGCGGCGTCGCGGCCGTCGTCGTGAGCGGGCTCGTCTTCGGGCTCGTCCACGGCATCCTCGGAGCCCTGCCGCCGCTCGTCCTCTTCGGCGTCGGCCTCGCCTGGGTCCGCCTCCGCTCGGCAAGCGTCTGGCCGAGCTTCATCGCCCACTCGACGTACAACGGCCTCGGGATCCTCCTGCTCGTCCTCGCCTGGGCGACGGACACGCCGGTGAACTGAGCCGCGTATCCTGAGCGCCTGTGCGGCCGGCCGACCCCGAGCAGGACCCTCGCGTGCGCGAGCTTCGCGGGCGCATCACGGCGGCCGACCGCGCCATCCTCGGGGCGGTGAACGAGCGCCTCGAGCTCGTTCGCGAGCTGCGCGCCCACAAGCTCACGCGGGGCTGGGACTTCGTCGACCGCGGGCGGGAGGAGAGCCTCGTCGCCGCTCTCGCCGCCGAGAACGAGGGGCCGCTCAGCGAGGAGGGGCTGCGGGCGCTCTTCGCGGACGTCCTCGCCCTGACCAAGCGCGAGGTCGAGCGCCCGGGCTAGACGTCGGAGAAGTCGTCCGGCTTGACCTCGTCGAGGAACTTCTTGAACTCCTCGACGACCTCTTCCTCGTTGACGTCCTCGTGCTCGAACTCGATGGCGCTCTCCTCGATGACGGCCTCGGCCGCGAAGATCGGGGCGCCCGCGCGCACCGCGAGCGCGATCGCGTCGCTCGGCCGGGAGTCGATCTCGAGCTCCGCCCCGTCGACGGCGACGGTGATGAGCGCGTAGAACGTGTTCTCGCGCAGCTCGGTGACCGCGATGCGGACGACGCGGGCCTCGAGCTGGCCGAGGATCTCGGTGAAGAGGTCGTGGGTCATGGGCCGCGGCGTCGCCGCGCCCTGGAGCTTCATCAGGATCGCGGCCGCCTCGGGGTGACCGATCCAGATCGGCAGGAACTTGTTCCCGTCGGCGGTCTTCAGGAGCACGATCGGCTGCTTGCCGACCATGTCGAAGCTCACGCCGTAGATGACCATCTCGTGCACGGGCCTGGGTCTGATGATAGC
>JAICGP010000138.1 GCA_025923055.1 Thermoleophilia bacterium | reverse complement strand
GCGGGGACGCTGTACTTGCACCTCGACTATCGCGAAGCCCACTACGCGAAGGTGCTGCTCGACGGGCTCTTCGGCAGGGAGTGCTTCCTGAACGAGATCGTGTGGGCGTACGACTACGGCGCCCGGCCGCGCAAGCGCTGGCCGGCCAAGCACGACACGATCCTCGTGTACGTGAAGGACCGCGAGCGTTACCGCTTCGACGCGTCCGCCGTCGAGCGCGAGCCGTACATGGCGCCGGGCCTCGTGACGGCGGAGAAGGCGGCCCGCGGCAAGCTGCCGACGGACGTCTGGTGGCACACGATCGTCTCGCCGACCGGACGCGAGAAGACCGGCTACCCGACGCAGAAGCCGGAGGGGATCGTGGCGCGCATGGTGCAGGCCTCGACGGCCCCCGGCGACTGGTGCCTCGACCCCTTCGCCGGGAGCGGCACGCTCGGGGCCGTCTGCCGCCGGCTCGGCCGCCGGTTCGTGCTCGTGGACTCGAATCCGGAGGCGGTCGAGGTGGCCGCGGCGCGGCTCGCCGTTTCGGAGCGCCCGGCCCTGGGTAGAGGCGGCGACAGGGCGGACGTCGCGGCCGCCGACAGCTAGATTGCCGCCGGCGAATGCGACGACCGGCACCGTGAACCCCAACGGCAACGCAGAGGTGGTCTCCCTCCTCATCCCCGCGAAGCCCGAGTACATCGCGCTCGGACGCTTGGCGCTGACCGGGATCCTCAGGCCGCTCGACGTCGAGGCCGAGGTGGTGGCCGACGTGAAGCTCGCGCTCACCGAGGCGTGCTCCAACTCGATCCGACACGCATACGTGGACGCGCGCGGGGGCGGCGTCGAGATCCGCTACGAGCTCGGCGAGGACAGGCTCTCGGTCGAGGTCTCCGACGAGGGAGGCGGCTTCGACGCCTCGGCGCTCCAGCCCGGGGGCGACGAGCTCGACGAGGGCGGGCTCGGGATCGCGATCATCCGGGCGGTCACCGACGAGCTCGAGATCGGCCCCAGGACCGCCGGCCCGGGCTCCTGCCTGCGGTTCGTCAAGTATCTCGGCTGACTGCGAGCGGTATCCTCCGCCGCCGTGCAGCTACTGCCAGTCAACGTCGGCACGAAGCTCCTCGCCGACTACGCCTCGATCGCCAGCCGCGGCCTCATGGACTCGATCAAGGCGCTGGCCGAGCCGCTCGCGGGCAAGCGGGTCCTGCACCTCTCGGCGACCGCCTTCGGGGGCGGCGTCGCGGAGATCCTCTACACGCTCGTGCCGCTCATGAGCGACGCGGGGCTCGAGGTCGAGTGGCGCATCATCCACGGCCAGGACGAGTTCTTCGACGTCACGAAGACGATCCACAACGGGCTGCAGGGCGATCCGACGTGCCTCACGGACGAGCAGAAGGAGACGTACCGGCGCTTCAACCGCCTCAACGCCGAGGTGCTCGAAGGCTCGTACGACTTCATCATCGTCCACGACCCGCAGCCGGCGGCGATGATCGAGCACGCGCGGGAAGCCGGCGGCCGCTGGATCTGGCGCTGCCACATCGACCTCTCGACGCCGAATCGCAGCATCCTCGACTTCCTGCTCCCGTGCATGGCGAGGTACGACGCCGCCGTCTTCCACCGCCGCGAGTACGTGCCCGACTCGAACGTGCTGCCCGCGTCGTACGTCTGGCCGCCCGCGATCGACCCCCTCGCTCCGAAGAACATGGCCCTCTCGGCGGAGGACGCCGCCTACATCCTCGACCAGTTCGGGATCGACGTCGACCGCCCGCTCGTCACCCAGGTCTCGCGCTTCGACCCCTGGAAGGACCCGCTCGGCGTCATCGAGGCGTGGCGGCTCGTCCGCCAGCGCCACCCGGACCTCCAGCTCGGCCTCGTCGGCTCGATGGCCCACGACGATCCGGAGGGCTGGGACTACTACAACCGCACGGTCAACGCGGCCGACGGCGACCCCGACATCTTCATCCTCTCGAACCTGAACAACGTCGGCTCCGTCGAGGTCAACGCCTTCCAGGTCCACTCGGCGGCGCTCCTCCAGAAGTCGGTGCGCGAGGGCTTCGGCCTCACGGTCACCGAGGCACTGTGGAAGGCGCGCCCGACCGTGGCCGGACGGGTGGGCGGCATCGTCGACCAGATCCAGGACGGCGAGACGGGCTACCTCGTCAGCTCGGTCGAGGAGTGCGCCGATGCCACCTCGCGCATCCTCGACGATCCCGTTGCGGCGCGCGCCCTCGC
This sequence comes from Thermoleophilia bacterium, assembly GCA_025923055.1. Classification (GTDB taxonomy): domain Bacteria; phylum Actinomycetota; class Thermoleophilia; order Gaiellales; family Gaiellaceae; genus JAIBJN01. Next base: position 5,112 of record JAICGP010000138.1, on the reverse strand, counting down.
GCTCCGGGGCAAGGAGTTCGTCCGCCGCAGCTTCCTCACCCCGAGGCTGCTGCGCGACTGGCTCGCGCTCTTCAACGAGCTCTCGGGCAACCACGCGGCGGCGGCGGAGGTCACGACCGCGGTGCGACCGGCCTGAGTGCTTCCGGGAGCGTCTAGGGTTCCCCCATGGCGGGGCGCCGCAAGCTGATCGTCGTCTCGAACCGCGGCCCGGTCGTCCACGAGCGGGACGCGTCGGGTGAGCGCGTCGCCCGGCGGGGAGGCGGGGGCCTCGTGACGGCGCTGCGGAGCCTGGTCGAGGAGCACGACGTCACCTGGATCGCGAGCGCCATGTCCGCTGAGGACAAGGTCGTGGCCGAGGAGGCGGCCGGTGAGGCCATCCCGGAGACGGCGCGGAACGGGGCGCCGTACCGGCTCCGCTTCGTCGTCCACGACCCGAGCGAGTACGACTGGTACTACAACGTCGTCGCGAACCCGATGCTGTGGTTCATCCAGCACTACCTCTGGGGGCTCGTGAGCGAGCCGGACGTCGACCAGGGCCTTCACCACGCCTGGAGCGAGGGGTACGTCCCCGTGAACCGGAGCTTCGCGGACGCCGTCGTCGCCGAGCTGGAGCGCGAGCCCGAGGCGGCCGTCTTCTTCCACGACTACCACCTGTACGTCGCTCCACGCCTCGTGCGGGAGCGCGTCCCGGACGCCGTGCTGGCGCACTTCGTCCACGTCCCTTGGTCGATGCCCGAGTACTGGCGCGTGCTTCCCGACCCGATCCGGCGCGCGGTGCACGAGGGGCTGCTCGCGAACGACGTCGTCAGCTTCCACACGAGGCGGTGGCGCCGCAACTTCCTGCGGAGCTGCGAGGACGTCCTCGACGTCGAGATCGACTGGCCATCGCACTCCGTGCACGGCGACGGGCGCTCGGTGGCCGTGCGCGCGCGGCCGATCTCGGTCGACCCCGCAGAGTTCGACGAGATCGCGGCCAGCCCGGCCGTCGAGGCCGAGGAGGCTTCGCTCGCCGCCAAGCGGCCCGAGCACCTCGTCCTCCGCGTCGACCGCACGGACCCCTCCAAGAACGTCGTCCGCGGCTTTCGGGCCTACGAGATCTACCTGGACGCGCACCCCGAGATGCACGGGCGCGTCCAGATGCTCGCGCTGCTCGACCCGTCCCGGCAGGACATTCCCGAGTACGCCGAGTACCTGGGCGCCATCCAGCGGGCGGCGCGGACGGTGAACGACCGCTTCCAGCGCGAGGGCTGGGTCCCGCTCGACCTGCAGATCCAGGACAACTTCCCGCAGGCGGTCGCCGCGTACAAGCAGTTCGACGTGCTGCTCGTGAACGCGATCTTCGACGGGATGAACCTCGTCGCCAAGGAGGCTCCGCTCGTCAACACGCGCGCCGGCGTGCTCGTGCTCTCGGAGAACGCCGGCGCCCACGAGGAGCTCGGCGAATGGGCGCTCACGGTCAACCCCTTCGACGTCGCCGGCCAGGCGCAGGCGATCCACGCCGCGCTGACCATGGCGGAGGACGAGCGCCGCCGCCGGCTCGACGCGATCGTCGGCCACGTCCGGGAGCACGACATCGGCGGCTGGATCGAGGATCAGCTCGCCGACCTCGACGAGGCGCGGGCCCGCCTCGGCGCCCCTGCTTAAGCTTCCGTCGTGACGGGCGACGAGCTCAGCCACGTCGACGAGGCCGGCGGCATCCGGATGGTGGACGTCGGCGCGAAGCCCCAGGCGCGCCGTCGCGCCGTCGCCCGAGCCTTCGTGCGCATGCGTGCCGAGACGGCCGAGCGCCTGCGCACGCTTCCGAAGGGCGACGCGCTCGCCTCGGCGCAGGTGGCCGGGATCATGGCGGCGAAGCGGACCTCCGAGCTGATCCCGCTCTGTCATCCGCTGCCGCTGTCGCACGTCGAGGTCGTGCTCGAGGTCGAGCAGGGCGGCGTCGCGATCGAGGCCGCCGCCGAGACGACCGCGCAGACCGGCGTCGAGATGGAGGCGCTCACGGGCGCGGCCGTGGCGGCGTTGACCGTCTACGACATGGCGAAGGCCGTCGACAGGGAGATGGTCGTCGAGGAGATCCGTCTCCTGGAGAAGACGAAGGAGGTGCTCGGCTGAGGGCGGCCGTGCTCACCGTCTCGGACGGCGTCGCGGCCGGGGTGCGGGAGGACCGGAGCGGCGACCTCCTCGCCGAGCTGCTCCTCGCGGAGGGCTACGAGGTCGAGCGGCGCGTCGTCCCCGACGAGCGCGGTCGCATCGAGGCCGCGGTCGAGGACCTCTCCCGCGAGGCGGCGCTCGTGCTCACGACGGGCGGGACGGGGCTCGGGCCCCGCGACGTGACGCCCGAGGCGACTGCCGGCGTCCTCGACCGGCTCGCGCCGGGCATCGCGGAGGCACTCCGCGCCGACTCGCGCGCGCGAACGCCGCACGGCTTGCTCTCGCGCGGCGTCGCCGGCGTGGCCAACGCGGCGCTCGTCGTGAACCTTCCGGGCTCGCCGGGCGGTGCCCGCGACGGCTTCGAGGTGCTGCGGCCGGCCCTCGGGCACGCGCTCGAGCTCCTCGCCGGCGAGCCGACGGCGCACAGGCAGACATGACGACCACGGTCCTCCAGTACCCCAGGCTGTTCCTGTCGCTCGTCAAGTTCGAGCACACCGTCTTCGCGCTCCCCTTCGCCTACATCGGCGCGTTCCTCGCCGTGGACGGCGTCCCCGGCGCCGCCGACCTCCTCTGGGTGACGGTGGCGATGGTCGGCGCCCGAAGCCTCGCGATGGCGCTCAACCGCCTCATCGACGCCGGCATCGACGCCCGCAATCCGCGGACCGCCGGGCGGGAGCTCCCGCGGGGGGCGCTCCGGCCCTGGCAGGTCGTCCTCTTCTCCCTCGGCTCGCTGGCCGTCTTCCTCGTCGCCGTCTACCAGCTCGAGCCGATCGTGCGCTGGCTCTGGCCGATCCCGGTGCTCGCCTTCGTCGCCTACCCGTACCTGAAGCGGGTCACCTGGCTCTCGCACGCCTGGCTCGGCGCGGTCGACGGGCTCGCCCCTGTCGGCGCCTGGGCTGCGGTCACGAACGAGCTGCCCTGGGAGGCCTGGCTCCTGGGCGCGGCGGTGGCCGCCTGGGTGGCGGGCTTCGACGTTCTCTACGCGCTCTTCGACCTCGACTTCGACCGATCGCACGGGCTTCACTCTCTGCCGGCCCGGTTCGGGCCCCGGGCCGCGTTCGCCGCCGCCCGGGCCTGTCACGTCGTCACCGTCGGCTTCCTCGCCCTGGCCGGGCTCGAGCTCGACGTGGGCCTCCTCTACTGGCTCGGGGTCGCGGCGGTCGCTGCGCTGCTCGCCTACGAGCACTCGCTCGTGTCGCCGGCGGACACGCGGCGGCTCGACACGGCGTTCTTCACGCTCAACGGCGTCATCAGCATCACCTTCTTCGCGTTCGTCCTGGCGGACGTCCTCGCGTGATTCTCGCGCGCCGGCTCGGGCGGACGTTCGGGGCGAAGCGCGTGCTGGGCGGCCTCGACCTCCACGTCGCCGAGCGGGAGGTGCTCCTCGTCACCGGCCCGAACGGGTCCGGGAAGTCGACACTCCTCGCGCTCTGCGCCGGCCTGCTCGCGCCCACCGAGGGCGAGCTCGAGGTCGGCGTCGAGCGCGGGCAGATCGGCTACCTCGCCCACGAGCCGCTCGTCTACCGGGAGCTCTCGGGGCTCGAGAACCTCGACCTCTACGGGCGGCTCTACCGCGTGCCCGAGCGGCGCGAGCGGATCGGGATGCTGCTCGAGCGCTTCGGGCTCTGGGAGGCGCGGCGGCAGCCGGTCTCCTCGTTCTCCCGCGGCATGCAGCAGCGCCTCGCGCTCTGCCGCACGCTCCTCCACGAGCCCGACCTCCTGCTGCTCGACGAGCCGTACGCCGGACTCGACGAGGCAGGGGCCGACCTGCTCGACGCCGAGCTCGCCGGGCTCTCCGGCGAGCGGACGCTCATCCTCGCGACCCACGAGCCGGACCGGGTGGCGCACCTCGCCACCGGGCGGCTCGCCCTCGCGTGACGGGCTACCTCGCCGACGTCGGCGCGCTCGCGCGCAAGGACCTGCTCCTCGAGCTGCGCTCCCGCGACACGCTGCCCGCGATGCTGCTCTTCGTCGTCTCGACGCTCGTGGTCTTCAACTTCGCCCTGCCGGCCGGAACCGGAGAGACGGCCGCCTACGGCCTGCTCTGGGTGGCGATCGTCTTCACGGCCATCCTCGGGCTCACCCGCGCGTTCGCCGCCGAGCGCGAGCAGCGCGTGCTCGACGGGCTCGTCCTGGCGCCGTGCGACCGCAGCGCGATCTGGGCCGGCAAGGGCATCGCGGTCGTGGCGTTCCTCGTCCTCGCCGAGCTCGTCGCCCTCCCCGCCTTCGCCCTCTTCTTCGAGCCCGTGACCTGGGAGCTCGTCGCCGCCGTCGGCCTCGCCGACCTCGGGCTCGCGTCCGTCGGGACGCTCCTCGCCGCGATGGCGGCGGCGAGCCGCGCCCGCGAGCTGCTCCTTCCCCTTCTCTTCCTGCCGCTCGTCATCCCGGTCGTCGTCGGCGGCGTCGGTGCCTCGATCGCGGACGACCCCGGGCGCTACCTCGGCTTCCTCGCCCTCTACGACCTGATCTTTGCGATCCTGTCCTGGGCGAGCTTTGAGTACGTCGTTACCGAATAACCGCGCGGTCGCGCTCGCCGCGGCCGCTTTCGCGCTGCTCCTCGCGGGCGTCGCGCTCGCCTTCTACTGGGTGCCCGACGCGCCGCTCGAGGGCTTCCGGCAGCGCATCTTCTACATCCACGTGCCGGTCGCCCTGACCGCGTACGCGTGCTTCGGCTGGGCGGCCTGGAAGGCGCTACGGCTTCTCTCGACGCGCGACCAGCGCTACGACCTGGAGAGCTACACCGCCGTGCACATGGGCGTCATCTTCGGGATCCTGACGCTCGTGACCGGCTCCATCTGGGCGCGCACGTCCTGGGGCGTCTGGTGGAGCTGGGGGGAGCGCCAGCTCGTCCTCTTCCTCGTCCTCTTCCTCTTCTACTCCGCCTACTTCATGCTCCGCTACTCGGTGGAGGCGGGGCCGCGGCGGGCGAGCATGTCGGCGGTCTACGCGCTCTTCGGCGTCGTC
>JAICGP010000137.1 GCA_025923055.1 Thermoleophilia bacterium | reverse complement strand
CTGAAGCCCCTCGCCGACCTCGAGGAGGGCGCGCGCGCCGAGATCGTCCGCCTCGCCGAGCACGACGGCGACCTGCTCCACTGGTACTACGACGAGGGCCTCGTGCCGGGCGCGAGCGTCGAGCTCCGCCGCGCCGAGCCGGCGGCCGGCCAGTTCGCCGTCACCGTGGACGGCGACGAGCGCGCCATCGGCGAGAAGGCCGCCGCCGGCCTCTTCGTCCGCCCGGCCGCCTGACCCCGCGCCCTTCCCGCCCTGCGCATCCCCGGCCGCCCCCGGCGGGCTTGTGTTTCACCCGCACAAAGTCCGCGCCTACCCGCGAATGCGGGAAGGATGGGGCTTGGGCCCAGGGTGGGACGGCCGCGCGGGACAGGTACGAGCTTGTGCCCGTGGAACACGAGGCCCCGGGCGGGCCCGGGAGGCGCGCCGCCGGCGCCTTGGGGGCTACGGCTGCTCGAAGCGGATCTCGACCTCGGTGAAGCCGAGGGCGGTGAGGAGGCTCGTGAGCATCTCGCGTGTGTTCTCCTCGGCCCGCGGGACGAGGCCGGCGCCGCGCTGGGCGGCCTCGCGGAGCTTCTGCTCGGCGAGCAGGTTCACCTCGCGCTGGCTGTCGCCGCCGTCGGAGAAGAAGTCGCCGATGCGGTTGAAGAGGCCCCGGTCGCGCTCGTAGACGTAGCTGCGCGACTGGTCGACCTCCGGCTCGAAGAGCCGCGCCGGCGGGAGCGTGATCGTGGCCGAGCGGCGGTCGTCCGAGACCTCGACGGCGTCCTCGTCCACGGCGCCGAGATTCACGCCCGCGTCGACGGATCCCGCCGCGACGAAGAGCGTCCGCTCGCCGAGCAGCTCGTCGGGGAGCGTCGTGTCCTGCTCCAGGTCGACGATCACCTCGAAGTCCCCGCTCGCAGCGCGGTACTCCCCGATATCGCGGATCGACTTGAGGACTGCGGGACCGGTCCGGTCGATCGTCTCCTCCGCGAACGGGTTGTCGAAGTCCGGGAAGACGTCGGCGACGCGATCCACCATCCACGCGGTCGCGAGGACGATGACGGCCAGCGCGATCAGGCCCCAGGGGACGTCGCGGCGCGGGGGCTCCGGCGGCGGAGAGGGCGGCGGCTGCTCGGGCGCGCGCGGCGTGCGTTCGGGAGAGACGACCCCCATCGTTGCTAAAGGTACCCGCCGCCCGCCGGTCCGGAACGAGTAAGCGCTACGACGCCGCGAGCTGCTCGAGCCCGGCCGCCGCCCGCAGCGCGTCCGCCTTGTCCGTGCGCTCCCAGGTGAAGTCGTGCTCGACCCTGCCGAAGTGCCCGTACGCGGCCGTCTTGCTGTAGATCGGCCGCCGCAGGTCGAGGTCGCGGAGGATGGCGCCCGGACGCAGGTCGAAATGGGTGCGGACGAGCTCCTCGATCCGCGCGAGGGAAATCCGCTCGGTGCCGAAGCACTCGACCTCGATCGAGACGGGGTGGGCGACTCCGATCGCGTAGGCGACCTGGAGCTCGCAGCGGTCGGCGATCCCGGCGGCGACGACGTTCTTCGCCGCGTAGCGGGCCGCGTACGCCGCCGAGCGGTCGACCTTCGTGGGGTCCTTGCCGGAGAAGGCGCCGCCGCCGTGGCGCGCCGCGCCGCCGTACGTGTCGACGATGATCTTGCGCCCCGTCAGCCCCGTGTCCCCCATCGGCCCGCCCCGCACGAACTTGCCGGTCGGGTTGACGAGGACGAAGTCGCGCTCCTCGAAGCGATGCTCGTCGTAGAGGTCGCGCGGGAGGATCGGGTGCAGGACGTGCTCGATGAGGTCGGGCTTGATCAGCGCCTCCTCGTCGAGACCCTCCCGGTGCTGGGTCGAGACGAGGACGCGCTCGACCTCGACGGGCCGCTGGCGGCCCTGCTCGTCGACCTCGTAGCGGACCGTGACCTGCGACTTCCCGTCCGGGCGCAGGTACGGGAGGATCTGCGCCTTGCGGACTTCCGAGAGCCGCTTGGCGATCTTGTGCGCGAGCATGATCGGGAGCGGCATCAGCTCCTCGGTCTCGCGGCACGCGTAGCCGAACATCATCCCCTGGTCGCCGGCGCCGATCCGGTCGAGCTCGTCGTCGTCGCCGTGCTGCATCTCGTACGAGGTGTCCACGCCCTGCGCGATGTCGGGCGACTGCTCGTCGATCGCGACGATGACGCCGCACGTGTCGGCGTCGAAGCCGTACTTGGCCCGGTCGTAGCCGATCTCCTTGATCCGCTCGCGCACGAGGCGCGGGATGTCCACGTACGTCTCGGTCGTGATCTCTCCGGCGACGATCACGAGCCCGGTCGTGACGAGGGTCTCGCAGGCGACCCGCCCCAGCGGGTCGTCGGCGAGCACCGCGTCGAGGATCGAGTCGGAGACCTGGTCCGCGACCTTGTCGGGATGACCCTCCGTCACGGACTCGGAGGTGAAGACGAACTGGCGGGCCGCCATGAGACGAGGAAGGCTAGCTGTCGGCGCTACTCGACGCCGACGAAGAGCGAGAAGCTCTGGGTGGAGCCGTCCTGCTCGCCCCACACGACGGCGCTCTGGAGCGGCTCCGTGTACTGCCGCGCCTCCGTCGTCTCGCCGAGCCCGACCTCCGCGAACCCGAAGAGCAGCGGCAGCGTCTCCTCCAGGTCGACGTAGGCGAAGCCGGACGTCTCGCCGGGCATGCCGGCGCGGTCGAGCGCCTCCTCGAAGGCGTCGGCGTCGGCGAGCCGGTCCTCGTCGGCGCGGAGGTCGGCGATCCCCTCCACGTCGGTGGTGACGACGAGCAGCCCGTCGAAGGCCGCGTAGCCGAGCGAAACCGGGCCCGAGAGCGGCACGCGGCGCACCTCGACGCCGTCCACCTCGGTGCGCTCCGGCTGCCCGAAGGGCAGGAAGGCGCCGATGCGCCCGACGAGATCGTCGAGGGTCCCGAGGGCCTGCTCCTCGTCCTCCACCTGCGTCACGAGCGTCACCTCGGGGATGACCGCGCCGCGCCGGACGTAGACGGCGCCCTCCTCGGCGAAGAGCGGGGCGATGTCCTCCTCGAGCGAGAGCCCTAGGAAGCCCTCGGCCATGCCGAGCTGGCTCTCGAGCTCGGGGTCGCTCTCGGAGAGCGCGTCGCGGTAGGCGGAGATCGCCTCCTCCAGGTCGTTGAACGAGACGTACGCGAGCACGTCGCCGGGAACCTCGTCGGGGAGCTCGGCCTCGTAGGGCTCCACGGAGAGCGGGCCGTCCCCGAGCTCCTCGGCGTAGACGAGCTGCCCCTCGACGCGGGCGCCGTCCTCCTCGGCCTGCAGGATGGCGCCGAGGGACGGAGCCTCGCCGCCGGGGGCGAACGCGTCGAGCGCCTGGGCGGCGTCCGCGTCCGCGCTCGCGCCCTGGATCGTCTCGCCGTCGATGAAGAGCCGGACGAGCGCGTCCTCCTCGAGGCCGTCCATGGCGTCCTGGAACTGCTCCGAGTCGGCGAGCCTCGGGCCCTCGCGGGCGGAGAGGAAGCGGTCGATGGTCGCGTCGTCCTCGGCGACCACCTGCCAGCCGTCCACCTCCCGGTTGACCGCCGGGTCGTCTCCCTCCTCGAGCAGGCGCTCGAGCGCCGCCTGGTCGTCGGGCTGGGTCAGGACGACGAACGGCGGCTCCTCCTCGGAGTCGGCCGCGAACTCGAGCACGGCGAAGACCACCTCGGGGCCGAGCGCCGGGTCGACGTCCTCCTCGAAGTCCACGTCACCGTCGGCCTCGAGCTCCTCGAGGACCCGCTGCCTGAAGTTCTCGCCGCCCGGGAACCGGGCCGCGAGCTCCTCCACCTCGCTCCACTGCCCGCCGTCGAAGTCGGTGTCGACGACGGCGTAGAGCGCCACGTCGGCCGGCACGAGCTCGGCCGCCGAGCCGGCGCCGTCGTCGCCCCCGCAGCCGGCGGCGAGCGCCAGCGCGAGCGCGGCGATGAGAGCACCGATGAGTCGCACCCGGATCACTCTACTCGTCTGTCGGCTTACGGCTCATCAATCCTGAGACCAGCTCGGTGGCGCTCCTGCCGGCGAGCACGCTGCAGACCGCCTCCGTGATCGGCAGCTCGACGCCCAGGCGGCGGGCGAGGTCGCGCAGGGCGGGCGCGGTCGTGATCCCTTCGACCACCATGTTGATCTCGGCCTGCGCCTCCTCGGGGCTCGCGCCGCGCGCCATCAGCTCGCCCGCACGGCGGTTGCGGCTGTAGCGGCTGAAGCAGGTCACCATCAGGTCGCCCATTCCCGCCAGGCCGGCGAACGTCTCCGCGCGCGCTCCGCACGCCTCGCCGAGCCGGGCCATCTCGGCGAGGCCGCGCGTGATCACCGCCGACTTCGCATTGTCGCCGAAGCCGAACCCGTCCACGCCGCCCGCGGCGAGCGCCATGACGTTCTTGGCCGCCGCGCAGAGCTCGACGCCGACGAGGTCGCCGTTCACGTAGACCCGGAAGCGCGTCGAGATGATCTCGTGCTGGAGCTCGAGCGCGAACGCCTCGTCCTCGCTCGCGATCACGGCCGCGGCCGGGAGGCCCTGCGCGATCTCCTCGGCATGGTTCGGGCCGGAGAGGACGGCCACCGTTCGGTCGCCGACCACCTGCGAGAGCCGCCTGCCCGACCCGGGATCGACTCCTTTCGCGAGGCCGAGCAGCCTTGCCCCGGCCGGGAGCTCCTCCGCGATCTCGCGGAAGGCGCGGCTCGGCACGGCGAGACAGACGAGGTCGGCGGCGTCCGTCGGCGCGTCGGCCTGGGCGACGGCCCGCACGCCGGAGAGGTCACAGTCGGGGACGTAGCGCGGGTTTCGACCCGTCTCGGCGATGGCGCGCGCCTGCTCCGGATCGCGGCAGGCGAGCGAGACCTCGTGGCCCCGCTCGGCCAGGAGCGCGGCGAAGACCGAGCCCCAGGAGCCGCCGCCGACGACGACGATCCTCACGGCGTCGTTCTCCGGTAGAGGACCTGGGGGCGGCCGTGGTGCTCGACGTCCCGCTCGTAGCCGAAGCCGACCTTCTCCAGCACGCGCCGCGAGGCCCTGTTCGTCGGCTCCGTGTAGGCCACGAGACCGCCGAGCCCGTGCCCCTCCGCGTGGGCGACGAGCCCCGTGGCCATCTCGGTGGCGAGACCGCCGCCCCACCGCTCGGCCGGGACGGCGTAGCCGACCTCGACCTCCTCGCGCCCGCCGATCTCGATCCTGCGGATGGCGCCGCGGCCGACGAACGCGCCCGTGCGGCGCTCGCGGAAGACGAAGATCCCGTGGCCCGGCTCCTCCCCGTGCCGCAGGTTGCGCTCGATCCAGGCCCGGTTCTCCTCGGGCGTCGCCCGGCCGCCGCCCATCGTGCTCATCACGCGCTCGTCCGCGTGGAGCGCGGCCAGCTCCGCCTCGTGCGCGTCGAGCGCGAGCAGCTCGGCATCCAGACGCTCGGTGGAGAAGGCGACCCTCGTCACGAACGGCGGACGAAGTCGACGACGACCGGGACGCCCGCGAGGCCGAGGTGCTCGCGGAGGCGGTTCTCGAACCAGTAGCCGTAGTCGCGGGTCATCAGCCCCGGATCGTTGACGAAGACGCGGAAGCGAGGCGGGCGCACGCTCACCTGCGTCGCGTAGAGAAGGTTCAGCCGCCGGCCGTCGGCGGACGGGCCGGGCCGCTCGGCGCGCAGCTCCTGGAGGAACCGGTTCAGCTCACCGGTGGGCGTGCGCGACGTGTGCTTGGCGAAGAGGCCCTCGACGCGGTCGAGCAGGCGGCCGACGCCGCGCCCGGTGCGGGCCGAGACGGCGACGACGGGCGGGCGTTGTCGCAGCCGCGCCTGCAGGCGCGGGCGGACGTCCTCGATGCCCACGGCTGCAACATCCCATTTCGAGAGGACGACGAGCGTCGAGCAGCCGGCCGTCCGCGCCACGTCGGCGACGGCGAGGTCCTGGTCGACGACGCCCTCGGAGGCGTCGACGAGCACGAGCGCCACGTCGGCGCGCTCCGCAGCCTTGATGGCGCGCAGCTCCGAGTAGTACTCGATCCCCTGCCGCTGCCGCCGCTTGCGCCGCATCCCCGCCGTGTCGACGAGGACGAAGGTCGTGTCGCCGCGCCGGAGCACCGTGTCGATCGCGTCCCGCGTCGTTCCGGGGACGTCGGAGACGATCACCCGCTCCTCGCCGACGAGCGCGTTCACGAGGCTCGACTTGCCTACGTTCGGGCGGCCGAGCACCGCGACGCGGACGGCCTCCTCCCCGGCCTCCGGCGGTCCCTCGCCGGGGAGCGCGGCGACGATCTCGTCGAGGAGGTCGCCCGTGCCGTGCCCGTGCAGCGCCGAGATGGGCACGGGGTCGCCCAGCCCCAGGCGGTGGAACTCGAGGGCCTCGTCGTCACGGCGGGGGTCGTCGACCTTGTTCGCGACGACCATCACGGGCTTCCGCGAGCGGCGGAGGATCTCCGCCACCTCCTCGTCGCCCGGCGTCACGCCCGCCTTCGCGTCGACGAGGAAGAGGACGAGGTCTGCCTCGGCGACGGCGCGGCGCGCCTGCTCGGCGATCTCGCGCGTGAGCGGCGTCGGGTCGGCGACGTCGACCCCGCCGGTGTCCATGATCAGGAACCGTTTCCCGGCCCACTCGCAGACGACGTCCTTGCGGTCGCGGGTGACGCCCGGCGTCTCGAAGACCACGGCCTCGCGCGTCGCCGTGAGCCGGTTCACGAGCGTGGACTTGCCGACGTTCGGGAACCCGACCACGGCGACGACGCCGAGGAGCGGCGCCTCCACTAGTGCCTCTTCAGGTGATGTGGCGGTGGTTCTGCGTCTCGAGCACCAAGCCGGAGTCCGCACTCGACCGAAGCAAGAGCTGAAGAAGCCTTGGTGAGGGCGAGGGTGAACTCCGGCACCGCGTGATCGCGGGGCAGAAGTCCGGCGGGCATTGCCCGGAGGGGCACTAAACCTTCGCCGGAACCTTCTCGCGCCGCGGGGGGGTCGCCGGCGGGCGGCCGAGCTCGTGCATGCGGACGAGGAACTCCCACAGGCGGCGGATCTCCGCCATGATCTCCGCGGACGCCGCCGCGTAGCCCTTCGACTTGCGCGGGTACTCGGCGAAGCGCATCGGCTCCCCGAACGCGATCGACACCGGGTGGCGGTTGCGCGGCGTCCAGAACTGCGAGCCGTGGACGGCCGCCGGGACGACCGGCACGCCCTCCTGGATCGCGACCATCGCCGCCCCCGGCTTGGGCTCGCCGGGGACGCCGCTCAACTGCCGCGTCCCCTCGATGAAGAGGCCGAGCAACTCGTTGTCCCGCACCGCCTCGCGCATCCGCCTGAGGGCGTCCCGATCGTTCTCGCCGCGCCGGATCGCCATCGTGCCGTGCAGGCCGATCAGCTGCGCGAGGCCGGGCGTGTCGAAGAG
>JAICGP010000136.1 GCA_025923055.1 Thermoleophilia bacterium | reverse complement strand
GATCCACACCGCTGCGCCTTCCCGCTCCGTGCGCACGCTCACGCCGGCGCCTCCTCGCCCGCGTAGACGCGGTAGAGCCGCTTCGCCTTCGTCTCGGTCCGCGGCAGCGACGCGACGCGCACGCGGCAGGTGAATCCGAGCCGCTCTTTCACGGCCGCCGCGACCTCCTCCTCCCCGCCGGCGAGGCCCTCGACGAGGATCTCGACCGGCGGCTCGACCGGGAAGCGCTCCAGGACGACGGCGAAGCGGTCGACTCCGCGCTCGCGGAGCAGCTCCTCGACCGCGCTCGGGAAGACGTTGACGCCCCGGACGCGGAACATGTCGTCGCTCCGGCCGACGACGCGGAAGCGGAAGCCGGAACGCCCGCACGGGCACTCGACGGCGACGATCTCGGCAACGTCGCGCGAGCGGAAGCGGAGCACGGGCGTCGCATGCCGTGCGAGGTGCGTGAAGACGAGCTCGCCCCGCGAGCCCGGCTCGACCGCAACCCGGTCACCGGTCTCCGGCTCGATCAGCTCCACGAGCGCCGCGTCGGGAGCGAGGAAGTGCAGCCCGTCCCGCTCCTCGCACTCGCCCGCGAGCGTCCCCCAGACGTCGGAGAGGCCGTAGGTGTCGCCGAGCGTCGCGCCCCAGAGCTCCTCCACGCGCGCCCGCGTCGCCGCCATCTGCCCGCCCGGCTCGCCCGAGACGATCAGCTTCCGGAGCCCGAGCGAGCGCGGGTCCCGGCCGGCCTCGTGCGCCTGCTCGGCGAGGTAGAGCGGGTACGTGAGCGTCGAGAAGAGCGCCGTCGGACGGAGGACGTCCCACAGCTCCAGCAGACGGGCGCTCTGCCCCAGCCCCGCCGGCACCATCGTCGCCCCCGTCTCCTCGAGGGCGTCGTGGTCGGCGACGCCGCCCGTGTAGAAGCTGTAGCTCATGCAGTGGAGGATCGTGTCGTCGGGGCGCGCGCCGGCCGCCCAGACGGCCCGGGCCCCGACCCGCGCCGACGTGCTCAGGTCCTCGGGCGTATAGCCGAGGACGAGCGGCGTACCCGTCGTCCCCGACGTGAGGTGGAGGCGCACGACGTCGACCGGGTCGGCGCAGGCGAAGTCCCCGAGCGGCGGCGCGGCCTCCTGGGACGCGCGCAGCTCGTCCTTCGTCGTGAACGGGAGCCGGCGGAGGTCGTCGGCGGTGCGCACCCGCTCCGGACGGACGCCCGCCGCGTCGAGCTTGCGCCGGTAGAAGGGCGCCTGCCCGTAACAGCGCTCCACCTGCTCGGCGAGCAGCTCGTCCGTCAGCCGGCGAGCCCAGGCGGGCGGCATCGTCTCCGTCCGCTCGTCGAAGTACCGCGCCCACTCCACGCGGCAAGCGTAGGCCCCACGCGCGCCTAGCGGGGCGTCTCCAGCCTGAGCCCGAGCACGTCGGGGCGGTGGTAGTGCCCGGCCGGGTCGAAGCGCTGCCGCTCCTCGTGCAGCCGCGCGGGGTCGAGCTCCGCGTAGAGGATGCCCTCCTCGTCGTAGAGCGGCCCGGCGAGGTAGGCGCCGTCCGGGCCGAGGACGGCGCTGCCGCCGCGGCCGAGGACGTCGACGCCGGCGAGCTCCTCGAGGAGCGGGAACTCGTCCGGGTAGGCGGCCGTACGCTGGAAGTGACACGGTGCGACGACGAACGCGCGCGACTCCCTCGCGATGTGGACGAGGGTCGCCTGCCACTCCTCCGAGTCGTCGGCGGTGGAGGCGACGTAGATCTCGACGCCCGACTCGTAGAGGGAGAAGCGCGCGAGCGGCATGTAGTTCTCCCAGCAGATGAGCCCGCCGAGCCGGCCGAGGCCCGTCTCGATCGCACGCAGGCCACGGCCGTCTCCCTGACCCCAGACGAGGCGCTCGTGGTTCGTGGGCACGAGCTTGCGGTGGTGGAGAGCGAGCGCGCCCTCGGGATCGTGGTAGAGGAGCGTGTTGTAGAGCGTCCCGGGGCGCTCCGGGTCGATCTCCGTCACGCCGGTGACGAGCCAGACGCCCTGCGAGCGAGCGATCTCCCCCAGTCGATCGGCCGCGGGCCCCGGAACCTCGACGGACTGCTCCGCCAGCCGGGCAAACGCTGCCTTGGCGCGCGGGTCGGCCCACCCGGCGAGGAACCTGGCCCACGCGGAGGACGGGTAGGCCGGAACGAAGGCCTCGGGGAAGACGACGAGCTCCGCGCCGGCGGCGGCCGCCTCGGCCGTGCGCTCCTCGAGCCGGTCGAGCGTCGCCTCGCGGTCGAGGACGACGGGCTCGATCTGCGCACAGGCGACGGTGACCGGACGGCGCACGAGGGTGGTTCTAGCGGAAAAAGACGCTCTTTGCGAATACTTCGGCGCCCGGCGCTTGCCGAGGGGACCGCATCCGCTATAGGCTGGCGCGTGCCAGATCCGGTAAGCCTTCGGGCTCGCCGGATTTGGCGTTTAAGGAGCCGGCTCGTGGCGCGGTGGCCGTGCCGTCCGACGCGATCCCTACCGTTCGTCGGTCCATGGCAGAGACCGCCGCACTGCTCCTCGTCCTGCTCGCCGCGCTCGCCGGTGGCGCCGTCTGGCTGGCGCGCCTCCTGCGCGCCGAGCTCACCGACCTGCGCACCGAGACGGGCGCCCGGCTCACGGAGCGCTCCGGGGACGTCGACCGGCGGCTCGCCGGGATCTCGGAGACGATGGACCGCCGCCTGGGCGAGCTCGACTCCAAGGTCGACCGGCGGCTCGGCGAGCTCGACACGAAGGTCGACCGGCGGCTCGCCACGGCGTCGGAGACGTCGACGCGCATCCACGACCGCCTCGGGAAGCTCGACGAGGCGACGACGCAGATCAACCAGCGGGCCCGCGACCTCGCCAAGCTCGAGCAGGCCCTTCGGCCTCCGAAGGCCCGCGGCGGCTTCGGCGAGCTGCTCCTCTCGAACCTGCTCGCGGACACGTTCCCGGCCGACCGGTACACGCTCCAGCACGGCTTCCGCAGCGGCGAGCGCGTCGACGCCGTCATCCGGCTCGACCGCGGCCTCGTCCCGGTCGATGCGAAGTTCCCGCTCGACAACTTCCAGCGCGTCGTCGAGGCGGAGAGCGACGCGGAGCGCGACCTCTACCTGAAGCAGTTCGCCCGCGACGTGAAGGGCCACGTCGACGCCATCGCGCAGAAGTACATCCGGCCGGAGGAGGGGACCTACGAGTTCGCGCTCATGTACCTGCCGGCCGAGGCCGTCTACTACGAGCTCGTCTGCAACCGGATGGGCGGAGCGGCGAGCCCGCTCGCCTACGCGCACGAGCACAAGGTGATCCCCGTCTCGCCCTCGACGCTCCACGCGTACCTGCTCGTCCTCGTCCTCGGCCTGCGCGGGCTCCAGATCGAGGAGCACGCGCGCGAGGTCATGGCCTACGTCGCCGACCTGAACCGCGACTTCGGACGGTTCAAGGCCGATTTCGACCTCGTCGGCAAGCACCTCGGCAACGCGCAGACGAAGTACGCCGAGTCCGACAAGCGCCTCTCGCGCTTCGAGACGAAGCTGGAGCGCGCGGCCGAGTCGGAGCTCGGCGAGCAGGCCGCAGTCGAGCTCGCCGAGCTGCCGCGCGCCGCGGACGCGGCCTGAGAGCCCTTCTCCGGCCCAGGCGCTTCCTATACTCGGTCAGGGACCGCTCGTGGAAGTCGTCGCCTGGTTCTTCCTCTGGCTCGCCGTCGCCCTGCTCGGGCTGGGCGCGCTCCTGCTGCGCGCCTGGTGGAACGAGCGCCGCTTCGCCGACTCCGCGCTGCTCCTCGCGGCCGGGGCCCTGCTCGTCGGCACGGCCGTCCAGCAGCTCATCCTCTTCGTGCTCCGCTTCGGGGAAGCCCGGGCAGTCGAGTCGCCCGCGTTCATCGCCGTCTCCATCGTCGCCGCGCTCCTGGCGACGGGCGTCTGGGTGGCGCTCGCCACGCGTCGGGGGCGCGAGAGCCTGCGCCGCGGCACGGAGCGCACGCAGCGCATCCGCGAGCTCGAGATCCTCAGCGCCATTGCCCGGCTGAGCTCCCAGCCGGGCTCGGTCGAGGAGGTCGGCGGCGCCGTCCTCGCCGCCGCAGCGCCCGCGCTCGGAGCCGACGCGGCCGTCCTCCTCCTCTACGACGCCGAACGGCGCCTCCTCTCCGGCAAGGCGGCGAGCGGGATGCCCGACGAGACCTGGCGGAACTTCACCATCCACGTCTCCGACGACTTCAACCAGCAGCTCCTCAGCCACGGCGGGCCCGTCGTCGTCCGCGACGTCAGCGCCGAGCGGCGGTTGAAGATGCAGCTGGCACGCGCGATCGGCGCGCGCAGCGCGCTCGTGGTGCCGATCCGCCACGAGGGAACGCCCGTCGGCACGCTGACGTTCTACGCCGTCGGCGTACCGCGGCGGTTCGACGCGGTCACGATCGCGGTCGCTGAGCTGATCGCCAACGAGGCCGGCGACGTCCTCGAGCGCACGCGCCTGCAAGCCGAGGTGATCGGAGAGCGGGAGCGTGCCGCGCAGGTCCTCGCCCACGTCGGCGACGGCGTCTTCCTCGTCGACGAGGACGGCGTCGTCCGGCTCTGGAACCCCGCCGTCGCCGCCATCACCGGGCTCCCTCCCGAGGAGGTCCTGGGCAGGCGGCCGGAGGAGATCCTCCCGGGCTGGGAGGCGATCGCGCCGCTCGTGCCGGTCTCGACGGCGCCCGCTTCCGCCGCGAAGCACGCGCAGACGCTTCCGCTCGACCTGGGCGAGCGCGAGCTCTGGGTCTCGATCTCGGCGGTGCAGTTCCCGAACGGAACCGTCTACGCCCTCCACGACCTGACCGAGGAGCGCGGGATCGAGAAGCTGAAGAGCGAGTTCGTGGCCACGGTCTCGCACGAGCTCAGGACGCCGCTCGCGGCGGTCTACGGAGCCGCCATGACGCTCCGCCGCCGCGACGTCGAGCTCGACGACGAGCGACGCGGCCGCCTCCTCTCCGTGATCGCGAGCGAGTCCGACCGGCTGGCGCGCATCGTCGACCAGGTGCTCGCGGCGAGCCGACTCGAAGCCGGGACGTTCGCGTTCGCGATGGAGCACTGCGACGCCCGGTCGCTGGCGCTCGAGGTCGTCGAGGCCGCCCATGCGCACCTTCCCGAGGACGTCGTCCTCGACTTCGCGGCGCCCGAGGCGCTGCCCGCCGTGGCCGCCGACCCCGACATGCTGCGACAGGTCCTCGCCAACCTCGTCGAGAACGCCGTCAAGTACTCGCCCGCCGGCGGACGCGTGCTCGTCTCGCTGGAGGAGCAGCAGGGCAGGGTGCTCTTCGCCGTCCGCGACGAGGGCCTCGGAATCCCGCTGCGGGAGCAGGACCGGATCTTCGAGAAGTTCTTCCGCCTCGACCCGAACCTCACGAGAGGCGTCGGAGGCACGGGCCTCGGCCTCTACATCTCACGCGAGCTCGTGCGGCGCATGGGCGGGCGGATCTGGGTCGCATCGCGGGAGGGCGAGGGCTCGACGTTCTTCTTCGAGCTGCCCGTCGGCGTGCCCGAGGAGCCCGTGACCGCGGGTGCGGAGCTCGACGCCGAGCCGGCTGCCCGGGCGACGCCCGCCTCCTAGAACCGCAAAATCGCCCCGATACCCTCGACCGGGTCGAGGTCGCGACCGCGGTGGACCGTCCAGACGGTGCCGCCGTGCGCCAGCGTCCACTGGACGGCGAGCTCGACGCCGTCCTCCTCCCCGGCGAGCTGGGACCCGTCGAGCGGGCACGTCTCGCCGCTCGCGACCGCGCGTCCGCACTCCGGGCAGCGACCGGCCGCCCGGTTGGCTCCCTCCTGCACGAGGAGCGTCTCGACCCGCCCGTCCGATGCGGCCGCGAGCGTCGTGTCCCAGCCGGCCGAGGCACGACCTTCCCGCCCGACCGCCTCGCGCCAGCGCTCCAGCAGCTCGGCCTCGCGTTCCGCGGCCCTCCGCTCGAGCACCGGCCGGGCCGCGGCGAGCAGCTCGGGCGCCTGGGCGTGGGCCTCGGCCGAAGCGACCCCGGCGATGGCGGCGCGTGTCTCCCGGGAGACGAGGTCCGGGAACTCGCCGGCGGTCTCCTCGGATGCGATGACGACGACCTGGTCCCCGTCGAAGCGCCGCACGAGCCGGTCGAGCTCCTCCGCGACGCGGCGGAGGTGCTCCTGGGCCAGCTCGTCGACGTGACGCTGCATGCGCGCCTGCGACCAGCCGCCCTGGTCATGCCGGCGGGGCTGCTCTTCCGAGTAGTCGGCGAGCCCCTCGAGCCGGCCGTCGCGGAAACGGTAGAAGCGCCCCTGCTCGCGGCTGACGACCACGACGAGGGCACCGCCCCCGCGGCCGACGAGCGAGACGAGCGGCGCCAGCCGCAGCCGCGGGCCCACTCCGATCTCGTCCGGCACGGGCTCGGGGAGCGGCAACGGCCGCCAGACGCCGTCGAGGCTCGAGCAGAAGACCGCCAGGCCTCGGGTGCCGTCGCGGTCGAACTCGGTCTCGAACCAGCGCCGGATGCGGTCGAAGTCCTCGCGCAGGGCGACGCGCTGCCGGTGGTCGAGCGCGTCGCCGTTCGCGCCGTTGCGGCGGGCACCCTCGTCGAGGAGGGAGTTGAGCCGGGTCTGGGCGTCGCCCGCGGTCGGGGACACGCCGGGGTCGAGGCCGAGGTAGAGGCTGATCGCGACTCCCCTTTCGGCCTCGAAGCGGGCCAGGTCGCGAAGCTCGTCCCACGTCACCGTTCGTGCCATCGGTTGCCCCCTGTAGGTTTTCCGCTCGTACGGGGAAGCTACACACTGGAACACGACCCCGTCTGCGCTCGTTAATAGAAGGTGAAGTCCGAGGACTGAAATGGAGAGTGGGACGCAGTGAGTGCAAGCGACGTGCGCGAAGTCATCGTGATCGGAGGCGCCGCGGCCGGGTACACGGCCGCGCTCTACGCCGCCCGTGCCAACATGGAGCCGCTCGTGATCGAGGGGATCAGCTGGGGCGGCCAGCTCATGATCACGAGCGACGTCGAGAACTACCCGGGCTACCCCGAGGGCGTTCTGGGGCCGGAGATGATGCAGGACTTCCGCAAGCAGGCCGAGCGGTTCGGGGCCGAGTTCCTCACCGACGACGTGACGAAGGTCGACTTCTCGGAGCGGCCGTTTCGCATCTGGGTCGGCGACGACGAGTACCGCGCCGAGACCGTCATCGTGGCTACGGGGGCGAACGCGCGCCAGCTCGGGCTCGATTCGGAGCGTACGCTCCAGGGTCGCGGCGTCTCGTACTGCGCGGTCTGCGACGCGGCGTTCTTCCGCGAGAAGGAGGTCGTCGTCGTGGGCGGCGGCGACTCGGCGATGGAGGAGGCGACCTTCCTCGCCAAGTTCGCCGCGAAGGTGACGCTCGTCCACCGCCGGGACGCCTTCCGCGCCTC
>JAICGP010000135.1 GCA_025923055.1 Thermoleophilia bacterium | reverse complement strand
CGCCTCGCGGGCGCCCGACTCGATCCGGAGCAGGTGGTAGGAGACGGAGAAGCGCTTCGGCTTCGGCTCCGGCTGGGACTGGAGCCCCCACGAGCCGGGGCTGTTGATGTCGCGGCCGCGCCCGTCGCCCCAGTATCCGGCGACCCGCGGTCGCTCCCACCCGAGGTAGTCGGCCGGCGAGATGTCGGAGAGGAAGTTGAAGCCGGCCTCGTCGCGCAGATGGCGTGCCGCGTCGGCGAGGCGCTCGCGCTCGACGACGACCGTCGTCTCGCCCCGGTCCTCGTGCTCCGCGACGAAGCCCGGGACCGCCTCCCACGTCACTGTGCGACCCCGCGGACCTCGTACGCGGGCGGCACGCCGGCGTGGATGCGCTCCTGGAGCCGGACGATGCCCTCGAGCAGCGCCTCGGGGCGCGGCGGGCACCCGGGCACGTGGATGTCGACGGGGACGATCTTGTCGACGCCCTGGAGGACGGCGTAGTTGTTGAACATGCCCCCCGAGCTCGCGCAGGCGCCCATGGCGATCACCCACTTGGGCGCCAGCATCTGGTCGTAGATCTGCCGCAGCGGGGCGGCCATCTTGTGGGCGACGCGGCCCGAGACGATGAGCAGGTCGGCCTGGCGCGGCGAGGAGCGGAAAACCTCGGCGCCGAAGCGCGAGACGTCGTAGCGCGCGGAGACGATCGACATCATCTCGATCGCACAGCACGCGAGGCCGAAGGTGTCGGGCCAGATCGAGTAGCCCTGCGCCCAGGCGACCGCCTTCTCGACGGTCGTCAGCATGAGGCGGTCCTCGAGCTCGTCCGGGCCGAGCTCGCGCTCGAAGACGCTCGGCCCCTTCCCCTTCATCAGGGTCCGCTCGGACTGGAGCCCGTAGTCGGCGAGCCGCTTCTTCCTCACCGCCACTCGAGCGCACCTCGCTTCCAGACGTAGACGTAGGCGATCACGAGGATGCCGATGAAGAAGCCGAACTCCGCGAGCGCGAACGGCCCGACGGCGTCGAGGACGACCGCCACCGGGTAGAGGAAGACGATCTCGATGTCGAAGACGATGAAGAGCATCGCGGTCAGGTAGAAGCTGACCGTGAAGCGCTGCTGGGCGGGCGGCCCGGTGGAGACGCCGGACTCGAAGGGCATCCGCTGCGCCCGCGGCGGCCGCCCCGTCCTCCGGGTCGAGAGCACGAACGAGAAGACCAGCATCGAGAGGGGGATCGCCGCCGCGAAGAGCGCGTAGACGAGGAAGGGGAACCAGTCGTCGAGCGCGGCGAGGATCACCCCCTGCACGCTAGGCATCCTAGCGGGCACAAGCGGTCTGCGCCGTCCTAGGCAATTCCGCTTGGCGCCTGGCGATGAGGCGTACTCACGGATGTCACAAACTCGGCCGCGCCTCGCCCGCGGAGGCCGTTGCTACACTCCGATCGATGGTCACAGTCACCGAGAGCGCGGCGGCCAAGATCAAGGAGCTGCTGGCCCAGGAGGCCGAGGAGGAGGTCAGCGTCCTCCGTGTGGCCGTGCAGGGCGGCGGGTGCTCCGGCTTCCAGTACGCGCTCGGTTTCGACCGCGGGCCGCAGGACGGTGACAACGAGGTCGAGATGCACGGCGTCCGGGTCGTCGTCGACCCGCACAGCGCGCCCTACCTCGTCGGCTCCGAGATCGACTACGTCGACGCCCTCATGGGCGCCGGCTTCGCGATCAACAACCCGAACGTGACGGCTGCCTGCGGCTGCGGCTCCTCCTTCCAGGCGAAGGAGGACGCGGAGGGCGAGCCTGCCGCGGCGCATGCGGGTGGCGGCTGCGGCCCCGGCTGCGGTCATTAGCCTGCGGGTCTCCGGGGTAACCTAAGGCTCGCCATGAGCGAGCACCACGTCGTCGACGTCACGATCATCGGCGCCGGCCCCGTCGGCCTCGCCGCGGCCTACTACGCGGGTCACCGCGATGCCTCGGTGCGCATCCTCGAGAGCCTCGGCCAGCTCGGCGGCCAGGTGGCGGCGGTCTACCCGGAGAAGCACGTCTACGACGTCGCCGGCCACCCGAAGATCCAGGGGCAGGCGCTCGTCGACCTGTGCGTCGAGCAGGGGCTCCAGTTCGGCGCCGACGTCCACCTCGACCAGGAGGTCAAGGACCTGACGCGCGTGGGGCAGAACGGCGAGGAGGTCCTGGTGCTCACGACGCACCAGGGCCAGTCGTTCCCGACGCGCGCGCTCATCGTGACCGCCGGCCACGGGGCCTTCGAGCCGCGCAAGCTCGAGGTGGAGGGCATCGACGACTGGGAGGGCCGCGGGCTCCACTACTTCGTGAAGCGCAAGGAGAGCTTCCGCGACAAGGCGTGCGTCATCGTCGGCGGCGGCGACTCCGCGCTCGACTGGACGCTCGGCCTCCAGGACACTGCCCGGCTGCCGATCACCCTCGTCCACCGCCGCGAGCGCTTCCGGGCGCTCGAGACATCGGTGAAGGAGGCGCGCGAGCTCGAGGGCAAGGGGGACGTGCGCATCTGCGTGCCGGCGGAGGTCCGCGGCGTGCGCGGCGACGGCTCGATCGAGGCCGTCACGTTGGAGAACACGTCGACGGGCGAGGAGTACGAGGTCGAGTGCGACGCCCTCATCACCCTGCTCGGCTTCCACTCCCACCTCGGCTCGATCGTCGACTGGGGCCTCGAGCTGCACGGCAAGAAGCAGATCCTCGTCGACCCGAAGTCGATGGAGACGACGATCCCGGGCGTCTACGCCGCCGGCGACGTGGCCGGCTACGAGGGCAAGATCACCCTCATCTCCGTCGGCTTCGGCGAGGCCGCGATCGCCGCGAACCAGGCGATCGCGAAGATCCGCGGCGAGAAGGTGCAGCCGAAGTACTCGACCGACTGAGCTTCGAGGCCGGCCGGACGCGGTGTGCGCCCGGCCGGCCTCCCACGAACGCCTAGGCCGCCGAGGCCGCCAGCGCCGCCGGAGCCTCCCGGACGGCGCGTTCGCCCTCGAGCACGACCTTGAGGGCCTGCGTCTCCGCGGCCGCGGCGAAGACGTCGTAGGCCTGCATCGTCTCCTCGAGCGGGAAGCGATGCGTCGCGAAGACGGTCGGATCGAGCCTGCCGCCCTCGATCAGCCTCAGGAGCTGTGGGGTCGTGAACGTGTCCACCAGCCCGGTCGTGATCGTGACGTCGCGGATCCAGAGCGTCTCCAGGTGGAGCGTGGCCGCGTGCCCGTGGACGCCGACGTTGGCGACGCGCCCGCCGGGGCGGATGAGCTCGGTGCAGAGCTCGAAGGTCTCGGGAACGCCGACCGCCTCGATGGCGACGTCCGCTCCGAGGCCGCCGGTCAGCTCCTGCACCGCCTCGACGGCGTTCTCGGCGCCGTTGTTGATGGTGGCGTCCGCACCGAACTCGACCGCCTGCGCGAGGCGCGCGTCGGCGAGGTCGATGGCGATCACCCTGCCCGGCGTGAAGAGGCGCGCGGTCATGATCGCAGCCAGCCCGATCGGGCCCGCCCCGACGACGGCGACGGTGTCGCCTGGTTGCACGCCGCCGTTCAGGACGCCGACCTCGAACCCGGTCGGGAGGATGTCGGCGAGGAAGAGGACCTGCTCGTCGGTGAGCCCCTCCGGGACCGGATAGACGGACGTGTCCGCGAACGGCACGCGCGCGTATTCGGCCTGGAGCCCGTCGACGAGGTGACCCAGGATCCAGCCGCCGCCGCCCATGCAGAGGCCGAAGTGGCCTTCCTTGCAGAAGCGGCAGCGTCCGCAGGCGGTGATGCAGGAGACGAGGACGCGGTCGCCCTCGGAGACGGTCGTCACGGCCGGGCCGGCGGCGACGACCGTGCCCACCGCCTCGTGCCCGAGAATCCGCCCCTCATCCACGGTGGGAACGTCGCCCTTGAGGATGTGCAGGTCGGTCCCGCAGATGGTGGACGAGCCGATCTCGACGACGACGTCGGTCGGCTCCTCGACGGCCGGATCGGGGACGGTCTCCCATGCCCGCACCCCGGGGCCTCCGTACCTGAGTGCCTTCATGTGGCACCCCCTTTCGTGGCTTCGGTCCACCCTCGCCGCTGCCGGGCGCGCGGGCATCGGCGGGCGCCACGATCCCCGGTGCGGGGTTTCCCGCAGTCAGGAGGGAGACGCCGGGGAGGGGCCGCTACCGCGACTCTCCCCGGCGCGGATGCCGTCTGCTACGCCGGCTGTCCCGGCTGCACCGGGCCGACTCGGTACGGCCGCATCATCTCGTTGTCCTCGTGCTCGACGATGTGGCAGTGCCAGACGAACTGGCCCGGCTTGTCGAAGCGGGCCCGGATGCGGGTCACCTGGCCTGGGTAGGCGGTGACGGTGTCCTTGAGACCCGACTCCCACGGCTCCGGCGGCGTCGGCACGCCTACGACCTCGACCGTCTGGTTCTCCTCGTCGACGACGATGTCCTGGCGGTCGACGACCTCGAAGTGCACCTCGTGCACGTGGATGGGATGGGCGTCGGCACTGGCGTTGTACAGCTCCCAGACCTCCGTCGTGCCGACGGACGGGTTCTCCGTCTCCGTATCGGCCCACTCCAGCTCGGTCCAGACGCCTGGCCCGAGGTTGGGATTGCCGGCGACGGTGCCGAGCAACGCCTCCGCCGGGCCGTCGAAGAACGCGGACTCTCTCTCCAGGAGCGCCAGCGGACGGGTGACGGACTCCGCCGGAAGGGGCGTGATCGCCGGCAGCCGGAGGAACATCGGCGGCGTGGTCGGATCGGGCGCGACCGCCGGCACGACCCGGAATTCCATGATCTGCCCGGTGGTCGACGGATCCGCTACGGGGAAGTCGACTCCCGGCACGCCTCCCCCGAACGGCTCGTCCGGGCCGACGTTGGCGAGAAGGTAGTTGCCGACCGGCACGTTCGTGAAGTCGACGATCATGTCGGCCCGCTCGGCGAGGCCCATCAGGAGTCGGTTCCCGTTCACGGCGGTCAGGTTGACCGGGGCGGCCAGGAAGCCGCCTTCGTTCCCGATCTGCCAGACCTCGACGCCGGGAATGTCGTCGAAGTCGAGGATCAGGAAGCGCGACTGGCAGCCGTTCAGGAAGCGAAGCCGGTAGCGCCGCTGCTCCACCGTCTGGAACGGCCACGTGTTGCCGTTGGCGATGATCGTGTTGCCGAAGAACTCGGGGTTCCAGATCGGGGAGATGTCCGTGTCGGGGATGTACGGGCCCTCGATCCCGTCGAAGAAGGCCCGCGTATCCGGGTAGAAGAGGGACCCGTCTTCGTTGAAAGAGCGGTCCTGGACGGCGATCGGGATCTCGTAGTACTTCTTGTTGGGCGGGAAGTTGTCGCCTTCGTTGGGGGCGGGGCCAGGGAGGACGGCCGTGGTGCCGGTTCGGCTGTCCAGGACAGCCTTGTCTCCTTCAGGGCCGCCGCGGACGAGGAAGAAACCTGCCGGGCCCGCGTACACGTTGAGCCGGGTCATGCCGAGCGTGTGGTCGTGGTACCACAGCGTCGACTCGCGCTGGTCGTTCGGGTACTGGAAGGTCGCGAACCCTGGACCCCAGTCGACGCCGAACTTCGAATTGGCCTTTCCCGCGAAGAAGTCGTACCAGGTGCCCTCCCTCGCGTAGCCCGCGGGGATGTTGCCGGCATCCGGCAGGTACCAGGCCTCGGCGTAGCCGTCGCTCTCGTCCCCGACGTCGATGGAGCCGTGCAGGTGCGTCACGATCGGCACGGGGCCGGTATATGGGCCGGGGGTCGAGTCGAACTCCGGCCGCGAGTCCCGGCCACCCGCTCCCCCCGGCGGATTCGCCCAGTGGAGCGTCTGGTCGACCGGCAGGAGGTGCGGAAGGTAGTTCCCGTTCGCGTCCACGAGGTCGTTGATCCACTTGATGCGCACCGGCCGGTTCCATCTCGTCTCGATCGTGAGAGACGGCGCGTTGTGGAGGAGCAGCCCGCGCTTGCTCGCCGACGAGACGGCGCCGTAGCCCCAGACGGTCGTGGCCGGAAGCCCCGCCGGCAGGATCTGTTGCGCGAACTGCCGCATCGAGATCTCGTAGTAGTCGGCGTTCTGGCCGCCACGCAGCCTGATCCGCCCGGCTCTGGGCATCACCGGGGGGATGAGGAGCGGTGTCTGGTACTTCGGAATCGAGGCCGGGCCGAGCGTCCCGCCCGGAATCTGGGCGGCGGCAGGGGGAGGTGCGAAGACGTCCCAGGGCCCGAGACGGCTTCCGAGGACGATGCCTGCGCCCGCTCCGGCGCCGTACTTCAGCAGCTGTCGACGTGTGAGCTCTGTCATCGGAAGCCTCACTTCGCAGTTGGACCCTGAGCCGCCGAGATTCCCACAGAGCGCCCCGCCCCGCAAGTGGGGATTGCCGCATGGGTAGGGCTCGGAATGGCCGCAGTGCCCTCGGTAGTTCTCCGCGACTAGACTGGCCGGGGTGAACGAGACGGGGGCCAGGGAGCTCTGGGGCGCGGAGACCGGCAAGGCCGTCGCCAACTTCCCGGTCTCCGGCGAGCCGATCCCCGCCTCGGTCGCGCGCTGGCTGGGGCGGATCAAGGCCGCCGCCGCGCGCGTGAACGCCGATCTCGGGCTGCTCGACGCCGAGAAGGCGGAGCGGATCGCGCAGGCCGCCGACCGCGTCGCGGCGGGCGAGTTCGACGACCAGTTTCCGATCGACGTCTTCCAGACCGGCTCCGGCACCTCCTCGAACATGAACGCGAACGAGGTGATCGCGGCGCTCGCGGGCGAGGGCGTCCATCCCAACGACGACGTCAACATGGGCCAGTCGTCGAACGACGTCTTCCCGTCGGCGGTCCACCTGGCGGCGCTCGACGGGCTCGTGAACGACCTGCTCCCCGGCCTGGCGGTGCTCGCCGAGTCGCTCGAGCGCAAGTCGGCCGAGTTCGCCGACGTCGTCAAGTCGGGGCGGACGCACCTGATGGACGCCGTGCCGGTGACGCTCGGCCAGGAGTTCGGCGGCTACGCGGCCCAGGCGCGCCAGGGCATCGAGCGGGTCGAGGCGACGCTCGAGCGGGTCGGTCGCATCCCGCTCGGCGGCACCGCGGTCGGCACGGGGCTGAACACGCATCCGGAGTTCGCCGGGCGAGTCCACGAGCGGCTCTCCGCGGAGACCGGCCTGACCATCCTCCCGCCTGCCGACCCGTTCGAGGCGACCGCCGCCCGGGACGGGCTCGTCGAGGCCTCCGGGGCGCTCCGGACGGTCGCCGTCTCGCTGACGAAGATCGCGAACGACCTCCGCCTCATGGGCTCCGGACCCCGCGCGGGCCTCGCGGAGCTCGCGCTGCCCGAGCTCCAGAAGGGCAGCTCGATCATGCCCGGCAAGGTGAACCCGGTCATCCCCGAGGTCGTCACCCAGGTGGCCGCGCAGGTGATCGGCAACGACGCGGCGATCACGGTGG
>JAICGP010000134.1 GCA_025923055.1 Thermoleophilia bacterium | reverse complement strand
CTACGAGGTGACGAAGATCCTCCAGCAGAACGTCGACGGCGGCACCGGCACCGGCGCCGACTACGGCGATCCCTCGATCGCCGGCAAGACCGGCACCACCGACAACCACGCCGACGCCTGGTTCGCCGCCTACACGCCGCGTGCCTCGACGGTCGTCTGGGTCGGGTATCCCAACGCGCAGATCGAGATGAACAGCGTGCACGGCATCCAGGTGGCCGGCGGCACCTTCCCGGCGACGATCTGGCGGCTCTTCATGTCACGGGCGTACGCCGGCGCCTCCTACCTCAGCTGGCCGTTTCCCCGCAATCCGGCGGTCTGGGTGCCCTTCGACGGCCAGTACGCCTTCCACGGCGCGCCGGAGCGGGCGGAAGAGCCGGACAAGGACCGGAGGGACCGGGACGACCGGGAGCCCGAAGAGGAGCCGCCGGCCACGACCGAGCCGCCGCCGGCGACGACCGCTCCCCCGCCCACGACCACGGCGCCTCCGCCCACCACGACCGGCACCTGAGTGAGGCCGGACCGGGGCGCGCTGGCCCTCGCATGCGGCGGGCTCGTCCTCGTCCTCGTCGGCGCGGCGGTCGCCTTCGCCTTCCCGGAGGCCTCGCCGCTCGTCCCCGAGCACGGGGGCGGCGACTCGACGTGGGCGTGGCTCTACCTGGGCGCCGCGGCGGCCGCCTTCGCCGTCTACCTCGCCGGGCTCTTCCTCCTCGGCCGGCGCGGCGCGCCGGCGCGCCGGCGCGCGGTCGTGGCGCTCGCCTGCGCCGTCCAGCTCGTCCCCCTCGGCGGTCCGGTGCTCCTCTCCACCGACCTCTACACGTACTGGGACTACGCCCGCATCTCCGTCGTCCACGACGGCAACCCGTACGAGGACGAGCCCAGCGAGTACCCGGACGATCCCGCGTTCCCGCTCATGGGCTCGTACTGGTACGACACGACCTCCGTGTACGGCCCCGGCTTCACGCTCGCCTCGGAGGCCCATGCGGCGGCGGTCGGCGAGTCCGAGGAGGCGGCGGCCTGGCTCTACAAGGGGCTCGCGGCGCTGGCGATGGTCGCGCTCGTCCTCCTTGCGACGCGGCTCTCGCCGCGGCCCGCCTTCGCCGCCGCGTTCGTCGGCTGGAATCCGCTCCTCGTCCTGCACTTCGCCGGAGGGGGGCACAACGACGCCTGGATGATGGCCTTCGTGCTCGCGGCGCTCGCGCTGGCGGCGTCGGGGCGGCGGGCGCTGGCCGGCGTCTCCTGGGCGCTCGCGATCGCGGTCAAGTGGGTGCCCCTCCTCTTCCTGCCGCTGCGGCTGCTCGAGGCGCGCCGGGTCGGGCGCCGCATCGACCATCGTGGCCTCGGGATCGCGGCGGTGGTGATCGTGGCGATCGCCACTTGGCGCTACGGGCTTGCCTGGCTCGGGGCGATCGG
Source organism: Thermoleophilia bacterium (assembly GCA_025923055.1). GTDB lineage: Bacteria > Actinomycetota > Thermoleophilia > Gaiellales > Gaiellaceae > JAIBJN01. The sequence goes on along the minus strand of JAICGP010000134.1, from coordinate 5,972 downwards.
GCCGCTGGCCGGGAACCTTGCTGAGGACCGGGCTGCGTACGCGATCCCGGTGCGGCTCGCCGGCGTGCTCGGGCTTCCGGAGGGGGCGGTAGCGGCCGTGTTCGCCGCCGCCTTCGCACTCGCGTACGCCTGGCTCCTGCGCGAGGCCTGGCGCGGCCGCGCCAGGCTTGCTCTGACCGCCGGGCTCCTGCTGGTCGCGACCTCGTGGCTGGTCCCCTGGTACGCCGTGTGGGCCGTGCCCCTCGCGGCCGTCGAGGAGGACCGCCCGGCGCGCCTCCTCGCGCTGGCGATGTCCGCCTACCTTCTCCGCGACGCCGTCCCCCTCTAGCGTGTCCCGGGCGGGCATGCCGGGGTCAGGCACCGTCGTGTCTCCCGCGGCCATGCTTGATCGCGGTCGGGGTGCCGAATTGCAGGGGCGGGCGGACAGGCCACGCCCAGCGAGGGCGGTGCCCGTGCCCGACGTGCCGGGGTCAGGCACCGTCATGTCTGCGATGGACACGTCCGCGGAGCCGGCCCGGAGCGCGGGGCGGCGCTGCTGATCTACCGTACGCGCCGTCGTGGCGGACCTGATCTCCATCGCCGAGGCGCAGCGCCTCGTGCTCGAGCGGGCCCGGCCGCTCGAGGCGGAGCGCGTGCCGATCGAGCGCGCGGCCGGGCGGGTCCTCGCGGAGCCCGCGGCCGCCGCCGTCGACCTGCCGCCGTTTCCGAGCTCGGCGATGGACGGCTACGCGCTGCGCGCCGCGGACACGGCGGCGGCGCCCGTCACGCTGCCCGTCGTCGAGCGCATCGCGGCGGGCGCACCCGCGCCGCGGCCGCTCGCTGGCGGCGAGGCGATGGCGATCGCCACCGGCGGCGCCGTCCCGGAGGGGGCCGACGCTGTCATCCCGCTCGAGCTCGTGGAGGAGGACGCCGAGGGCGTCTCGATTCGCGAGCCGGTCCCGGCCGGGGCGAACGTCCGCGAGCGGGGCGGCGACGTGGCCGCGGGCGAGACGGTGCTCGGACCGGGCGCCGTGCTCGGGCCGGGGCAGGTGGGCGCGCTCGGCGCCGCGGGGATCGCCGAGGTGCGCTGCGTGAAGCGGCCGCGGGTCGGGATCCTCGTGACGGGCTCGGAGCTGCGCCGGCCGGGAGAGGAGCTTGCGGGCGGGCAGATCTACGAGTCCAACGGCTTGCTCCTGGTCACCGCTCTGCAGCTCGCGGGGGCCGTGCCGATGCAGCTCGGCGTCGTCGCAGACGACGAGAACGAGCACCGGCGGACGCTCGAGCGCGCCCTCCTCGGCTCGGACATGCTCGTGACGACCGGCGGAGCCTCCGTCGGCCCGCACGACCTCGTCCGCAGAGTGCAGGCGGAGCTCCGCGTCGAGGAGGTCTTCTGGGGCGTGGCGATGAAGCCGGGGAAGCCGGTCGCGTTCGGCGTGCGCCGCGACCACCTCGTGTTCAACCTTCCGGGCAACCCGGTCTCCGTCCTGGCCACCTTCGAGCTGCTGGTGCGACCGGCCGTCAACGCGCTCCTGGGTCTCCCGGAGCCGCTGCCCGCGTTCCGCCGCGGGACGCTCGGCGCCTCCGTGCGCCGCAACGCCGAGCGGGACGAGCTCGTCCGGGCGACCGTCGCTCCCGGGGAGGCGGAGCCCGTCCTCCACCCCCTCGCCGGCCAGGAGTCGCACATGATCGTCCGCGCCGGTCGCGCCTCGGCGCTCGTCTTCGTCGAGGCGGGCGGGGGCGAGCTTCCCGCCGGGTCTCCGGTCCGGTTCCTTCCGGTCTAGCGCGCTGCGGCGAGGGTGTACCGGGCGCCGTCCCGGGGGAGCACCTCGACGAGGCGCCCGTAGACGATCCAGCGCTCGTCGGCGCTGTAGAGCGGGTGGCAGGCCGAGAGCATGAGCGTGTCGAAGCCGCGGTCCCTGATCACGCTCCAGTCGTCGGAGTCGACGATCTCGTGCTCGAAGACGCGGTACCGGAACGTGGCGTAGGGCATCTCGAACGTGACTGTGTCTCCCACCTCTACGTCGTCGATGCGCCGGAACGGCGCCCCGAACGTCGTGCGGTGGCCTGCGACGCCGACGGTCTTCCCCAGCCCGGGCACCGTCGTGCGCTCGTAGTGGCCGGGCCCGCGCGAGAGGTCCGGGCCCCAGCGCGTCCCGTGGACGACCACCGCCTCGACGCCGATGCTCGGGATCTCGATCCGCCCGAACGCCTGCCCGAGCTCGAGCCCGGAGCGGAACCTGCGGGCGTCACGGGCCGTCGCGGCCCGGGCTGCGGCGAGCGACGTCTCGCCCGGCTCCTCGCTGCTCGCGGGCTCGGCCGGCGGCGGGCCCGAGTCCCAGGCCGAGAACTCCTCCTCCAGCGCCGACTCGAGGCGGTTCTGCTGGTAGCGGTTGTAGACGTCCGTGACGGGATCGCGCCAGAACAGGACCGCGGCGGCGTAGGCCAGCACGAGCAGGCCGCCGACGATCAAGAACGTTCCCAGACGCCGTCTCTTCATCAGCCCTCCACGGACTCAGCTTCGGCCCCCTCCCCCTCGGAGTCAACGGCGGCGAGATGCCGCCGCCGGGACCTTCTCCAGACGAGGATAACCTGGCGGGCGGCTTCCCTAACCGGGCCGCGCGACCGCTCCGCGACCTCGGGATACGGGGCGTAGCGCCCCAGGGCGACCGCGCCGACCTGTCCCGCGGCGGCGCCCCAGGCGAGGAAGACGAGCACGAGCGCGAAGGGGACGTAGCCGACGGTCGTGAGGGCGAGCACGTACCAGAGAGCGTCGAGCCCGAGGTCGTACCGCAACGCGAACGAGACGAGCAGGAGCGCCGGCCCCGCGAAGCCGACGGCGTAGACGGCGGCCTGCGCCGCACGACCGCGGTCCGACATCTGCGGCAGCCAGAGCCAGGCGTGCAGCGACGGCAGGAGGAAGAGGAGCGCGTAGGGGTTCATGGCGGCCAGGACGAGCGCGATCACGGCGAGCACGAGCATCGCCGCGAGGTGGCCGCCGAGCTCTTCCTGGCGCGCGATCGAGCGGGTGGGAGCGAGGCGCGGCCGGACGACGAGCCACGCGAGCGCCGACACGGCGAGGAGCGCCGCTAGGGCGGCCGCCGGCCAGTCGCTCGCGGTTGGCGTGTCCGGCGCGATCGGCCGGTCGGCGCCGCTCGGCAGGAGGCCCGCGGCGACGAAGAGCGCCAGCATGAGCCCGAACCAGAGCCAGACACCCAGGCGGCTCAGGTAGCTCCGCAGCGCCGGCCGGAGCGCGATGTGCCGGCGCCGGCAGCGGGCGAAGAGGTCGACGGTGGCCGCGAGGAAGGGGATGAGCGCCGCGACGAAGAGGAGCTGGAGCGTCCAGCCGTAGAGGATGCGCTCGCCGAAGTAGAGGTAGGACTGAGTCCCGCGCGTCACCTCGGCCGCCTCGTCGAGGGAGCCGAGCAGCGCCTGCGCGGCGCGGCCGAGCTGCCCCAGCTGCTGTTCGTCCAGATTGGCATGGGTGTCGCCCGCGGCCCGGCGCGGTCGTCCCTGCCCGGTCGTGATCGTCACCGCCGGGATGCCGCGCGAGACGAACGGCGCCTGCTCGTAGAGGCTGAACGGAAAGGCGAGGTCGACGAGCTGGGCGGCGGCGCGCGTGTGCGTGGGCTCGGCGTCTGTCTCGCGCCGCACGGCGCTGTCGGCGGTGGCCAGGAGGGTCGGGCTCGAGACGCGGGTCGTGTCCCCGCCGAACTCGACCCGGGCCGCCGCGGCGCCGCCGAGCGAGTCGAGGTTGACGACGGCGGCGATGCGCCCCTCGTACGGCGAGCTGTCGGCGAAGCGCTCGGCGCCGAGCGCGCCGAAGGCGCCGCCGTCGGTGGAGACGAGGACGAAGGGGTGCGCGAGCGAGGCGTTGCCGAGGTCGCGCGCCAGCTCGAGCAGAGCGCCCGTGCCCGACCCGTTGTCGTCGGCGCCGGGGGAGACGCCCAGGTTGTCCCGGTGGGCGAGCACGACGATGGCGCGCTGCGACTGGACGCCGGTCTCCGCGGAGCTCGGCGCGGCTGCGATCAGGTTGACGAGCTCCTCGGTCCCGCGCCCGGGGATGTCCGCCGAGAAGCTCTGACGCTCGACCGTGAAGCGGTACTCGCGCAGCGCGGCCTCGACCCAGTCGGCGGCCTCGCGGGCGCCCTCCGAGCCCGGGGAGCGGTCCGGGAAGCGCGTGGTCAGCTCGCGCGCGAACTGCACTGCCGTGGCCTGGTCGAAGAAGGGCCGAAGGCGAGGCTCGGGCAAGGGGTCGGGCCGACCGACGCTGAACGCGGCCACGAGCACGGGCACCGCGACGGCGAGCCACGCCGCACGGTAGATCCGGGTCGAGACCGGCCGTTCGAGGGACCCTCGCCGCGGTCGCCGGCGTGGCGCGTCTGCGGCCATAGGCTCCCGGAGTGTAGTCCGGCCTGCCGCGGTCGGGCGCACGCGGGTCCCGTGCCTATCCTTATCCGGGCATGGAACGGCGGCTCACGGTGCTGCTCGTCGACGACGAGGAGTCGGTGCAGAAGCTCCTCGCCTACCCTCTCGAGCGCGAGGGCTACCGGGTCGTGCAGGCGCGCAACGGCGAGGAGGCGCTGGCGCTCTACCGCGAGGAGCCGGTCGACCTCGTCATCCTCGACCTGATGCTGCCGCGCCTGGACGGGCTCGCGGTGTGCCGCCGGCTGCGCGAGGAGCGGAGCGCCGTCCCCATCATCATGCTGACGGCCCGGGGCGATGAGGGAGACAAGGTGCTCGGCCTGGAGCTCGGCGCCGACGACTACATCACGAAGCCGTTCTCGATCCGGGAGTTCATGAGCCGGGTGCGGGCGCTCCTGCGCCGGGCCCAGCTTCCCTCGCTCGCCGCGCGGGACGAGCTGCTCGAGGCGGACGGTCTGCGCATCGACACGGCCAGACGCGCCGTCGAGGTGAACGGCGAGGCGGTGCAGCTCACCTACCTCGAGTTCGAGCTCCTCCGCACGCTCGCCGCGAACCCGGGCCGCGTTTTCACGCGAAAAGCGCTCCTCGACGACCTCTGGGGCGGCTCCGAGTTCCGCGACCCGCGCACGATCGACGTCCACGTCCGCCATCTGCGCGAGAAGATCGAGGAGGATCCGGGCGAGCCTCGGTTCATCTTCACGGTGCGCGGCGCGGGCTACCGCTTCCGGGAGCTGCGGTGAGGCGACCACCGCTCCTGAGCCTGAGCATCAAGGCGGGCCTGATCCTCTTCGCGGTCGTGGCGGGCGCGCTTGCGATCGTCTACGTCGCGGTCGCGCCGCAGCTCGAGTCGCGCCTCGTGGACGCGAAGGTCGAGGAGCTGGAGCGCGCCGTCCCGCCGGCGGTGCGGACGTTCGAGGCCGCCCCGAACCGGCTCGTTTACCAGGACCGCGCCATCGCGCTCGACCGGACGTTCGACGCGCGCGTGATCGTCTTCACGCGCATCGCCGACTCGCTCGCCGTCGTCGCCGACAGCGGCTACCCCTCGGACGAGGCCGTGCGCCAGGACCGGATCGCGCTCGCGGCCGCCGAACGGGACGGACGGGCGAGCGGGAGGGTCGGACGCGCCGACCGCGAGTTCGCCGAGGCGGCAGCGCCTCTGGTTGGCGACGAGATCGTGCTCCTCTCGGCGCCGCTCGACGACACGCTCGCGAACGTCGATCTCGTCACCCGGACCCTCGCCATCGCCGGCGGCGTGGCGCTCCTCGTCTCGTGGTTCGGCGGCTACCTCGTCGCCTGGAGCTTCACGCGGAGGATCCGGCGCCTCGAGACGGCGGCCGAGCGGCTCGCGGGCGGCGACTTCGAGACGCCCGTCGTCGACACGGGGCGGGACGAGGTCGGCCAGCTCGCGGCCGCCTTCGACTCGATGCGCGTGCGCCTGGCCGTGCTCGACCGCGCCAGGCACGAGTTCATCGCCAACGCCTCGCACGAGCTCCGGACGCCGCTCGGCTCGCTGGGAGGAGTCGTCGAGCTGCTACAGGACGAGGAGATGGATTCAGACGTCCGCCGCGACT
>JAICGP010000133.1 GCA_025923055.1 Thermoleophilia bacterium | reverse complement strand
AGCGCGACGGGGGCTAGCAGCGGCAGAAGCCGGGCGGTCTCGCGCGAGGCGAGGGCACCCGGCCTCTCCACTTGACCCGATGCGCTCTCGGGCGAGCGGATCGGAGTGACGGTCACGCCGCGGCTTCTACCAGTGCCAGCCCTCGGCCTCGCCGAGGAAGGAGGCGAGGACGGCGGCTGCGACGAGCAGATACGCGAGCTTTGCCTTCCAGTGCAGCATCTTGGTCTCTCCCGGTATGTCGATGCCTGGACGCCCGAAGTATCCGTACGCCCAGGGCCGTTCTCATCCCCCGTAAGAGGGATTTAGAGAAACCCCTGCTCGTTCCCCCTAATCGGGTAGGTACGGGCCGCGCTGCGCATACTTCCCTCATGGCGATCGAGGTGACGCCGGAGCCAGAGCCGGAGGAGCGCGAGGCGCTCGAGCGGGCGCTTGCGCCTCTGCTCGCGCCGCCGCCCGACGGGAGAAGCGAGTGGTGGCGCGAGGGAGTCCGCGAGGCGCTCAACCCGGAAGCAGGGCTCTCCTGACCGCCGCGTGCCAGTCGGAGAGCAGCCGCTCCGCTTCGTCGCGCGCGAGGTTCGGCTCGTAGCGCACCCCGGCTTGCCGCGCCGCGGCGACGTCGTCGGGGCTCGACCAGAGACCGACAGCGAGGCCCGCGAGCGCCGCGGCGCCGAGCGCGGTCGCCTGGCGCTCGGGCGGCGCCTCGACCGGGACGCCCGCGAGATCGGCCTGCAGCTGGAGGAGGAAGCCGTTGTCGGCGCCGCCGCCGTCGGCGCGGAGGACGTCGACGCCGGCGCCCATGGCGGCCAGGACGTCGCAGACCTGGAAGGCGATCGCCTCGAGGGCGGCGCGCACGAGATGCTCGCGGCGCGTGCCCCGATGGAGGCCGCTGATGACGCCGCGCGCCTCCGGCGCCCAGTGCGGCGCGCCGAGACCCGCGAGGGCCGGGACGAAGTGCACGCCCTCGGTGCTCGCGACGGAGCGCGCCAGCCCCTCGCTCTCGCGCGCGTCGGCCAGCAGCCCGAGCCCGTCGCGGAGCCACTGGAGCGCTGCGCCCGTCACGAAGATCGAGCCCTCGAGCGCATAGGCGGCGGGCGCGTCGCCGAGGCGCCAGGCGACGGTCTGGACGAGCCCGTCCCGCTGCTCGCCCGGGTCGTCGCCGGTGTTGGCGAGGACGAAGCTGCCGGTGCCGTAGGTCACCTTCGCCTGTCCGGGCCGGAAGCACGCCTGGCCGAAGAGCGCCGCCTGCTGGTCGCCGGCGACTCCGGCGACCGGAACCCGCGCTCCGAGGAGCTCCCCCTCGCCGAGCACGCCGCTCGAGGGGCGGACCTGCGGCAGGACGCTCTCGGGCACGCCGAAGAGGTCGAGCAGCTCCGGATCCCAGGCGAGCCGCCGCAGGTCGAAGAGGAGCGTCCGCGACGCGTTCGAGACGTCGGTCGCGTGGACGTGCCCGCCGGTCAGCTTCCAGAGGAGCCAGGAGTCGACGGTGCCGAAGGCGAGCCCGGCCGCGTCGCGGCCCGAGAGGAGCCACTCGAGCTTCGTCGCCGAGAAGTAGGGATCCGGGACGAGCCCGGTCCGGTCGCGCAGGAGCTCGGCGGGCAGCTCCCGGCAGCGCTCCGCGGTCCGCCGGTCCTGCCAGACGATGGCGCGGTGCACGGGCCTGCCCGTTGCCCGCTCCCAGACGACCGTCGTCTCCCGCTGGTTCGCTATGCCGATCGCAGCGAGGTCGCCGGCGCCTACGCCGGCGTCCGCGAGCGCGTCGGCGGCCGCGCCCAGCACGGACTCCCAGAGCTCCTCGGGGTCGTGCTCGACCCAGCCCGGCCGCGGGAAGTGCTGGGGCACCGTCCGGGAGCCGCGTCCGCGGGGTCTCAGGTCGTCTCCGACCACCAGGCAGGTGGTGGCCGTCGTCCCCTGGTCGACCGCCAGGATCACCGGCGCCGGCGACTCAAAGCCAGAGCTCGTACGGCTGGAGCACGAGCCACGGCGCGAACCCCTGCCTCCGCAGCAGCCGCATTGCCGGCGTGTTGTCCGCCTCGACCGAGAGGCCGAGCGTCTCGCCGGGGTGGGCGCCCCAGTAGTCCTCCAGCACGCGCGAGAGCAGGTACTGGCCGACTCCTCGCGAGCGCTCTTCCGCGACGACCCCGATCTGGTAGGCCCAGCGGTCGCTGCGGTCGATGTTGAGGAAGGCGAGCGGCGTGCCGGCGCGCTCGGCGAGGTAGAGCGAGCCCTCCTCGAGCCCGCGCCGCCAGGCGTCGTCCGGGAAGACGCCCTCCGGAAACGTCTGGCGGTAGAGGCCGATCGCCCGCTCGAGGTCGGACGAGGTGCCGCGCCGAACTACGACCCCGGTGGGCCCGTCCTGCGCCGGCCGGTGCTCCTCGGGCGCGAGGCGGAAGACTGCCTTGGCCGCGCCGCGGGGGTGGAAGCCCGCGTGCTCGAGGAGCAGGCGGCCGGACACGTTCCGCGGTCCCACCGACGCGGCGATCGAGCGGCGCCCGTGCTCGAGCGCGACGGCGAGCGAGGCGTCCAGGAGCTCCCTCTCGAGCCTCTTGCCGCGGTAGCCGGGCGCGATCAGCGGGCCGAAGAGGTCGGCGTGCGGGAAGCCGCGCGCCACCTCGACGCCGCCGAACCCGACGACTGCGCCCTCCTCCTCGTCCACGAGCAGCGTCTCCTCCGGGGGCTCGTCCCAGTCCGCCAGCTCGCTCTCGAGCTCCGCGAGGTCGGCCCAGAGCGGATTTCCCACCTGCTCCTCGGGCCGCGTGAGCGCGCGCCGGGAGAGCTCGAGCACGCCCGCAGAGTCCTCGCGGCGGAAGCTACGCAGGCTGCTGGCCACGGAGCACACGGGGGGCGCTGCGGGCGTAGTCGAGCCCGGAGAGCCACGTGAGGACGACCGCTACGAGCATCGCCCACCAGGCGATCTCGTCTGCGAAAGCGCCGCCGGCGGCAAGGCCGGCCAGGGCGGCCGCGACGGCCTGCGCCCACGTCTTCAGCTTGCCCAGGTCGCGCGCGCCGATGACGACGCCGCGCTCGAGGGCTGCCAGGCGGAGGCCGGTGACGAGGAACTCGCGCGCGATCACGGCCGCCACCATCCAGGCCGGGAGCACGCGGTCGACGAGCATGATGAGGGCGGCCATGACGAGGAGCTTGTCCGCCACCGGATCGAGCAGGCGCCCCAGATCCGACGTCCGGCCGGTTCGCCGCGCCCACCAGCCGTCCACCCAGTCGGTCGCCATGGCGACTGCGAAGAGCGCCGTGGCCCAGTAGTCGTGGTCCGGGAAGTCCCAGGCGAAGAGGACGATCACCGCCGGGACCGCAGCCGCCCGCGCGACCGTCAGCTGGTCGGCGAAGGTCACGCGGGCAGCATACGCCCGCGATCCCGCGACGCGCCGTCCGGGCGGCGGCGGGCCGGAAGCGGCGAGAATGCGCTCGTGGCGCCCTTCGCGAAAGTCCTCGTCGCCAACCGCGGCGAGATCGCCGTCCGCGTCTTCCGCACCCTGCGGGAGCTCGGCATCGGCACGGTCGGCGTCTACTCGGAGGCCGATCGCGGCGCCCTCCACGTCGCCGTCGCCGACGAGGCCTACCTGCTGGGCCCGGGGCCGCCGGCGGAGAGCTACCTCCACCACGAACGTGTGCTCGAGGCCGCGCGCCGCTCTGGCGCCGAGGCGGTCCACCCAGGCTACGGCTTCCTCGCCGAGAACGCGGCCTTCGCCCGCGCCGTCGAGGCGGCCGGCCTCGGCTGGATCGGGCCTCCGCCGGAGGCGATCGAGGCGATGGGCTCGAAGGTGACCGCGCGGCGGCTGATGGAGGCCGCAGGCGTGCCGGTGATCCCGGGGACGACCGAGCCGGTCGAGTCGGTCGAGGAGGTCGTGGCGCTCGGCGACGAGCACGGCTGGCCGCTCGCGATCAAGGCGTCGGCAGGAGGCGGCGGCAAGGGGCTCAAGGTCGTCCGGAGCGCCGACGAGGCCGAGCGCGCGCTCGCCTCCGCCCGCCGCGAGGGGGAGTCGTACTTCGCGGACCCGACGGTCTACGTGGAGCGGTTCCTCGAAGACCCTCGCCACGTCGAGGTGCAGGTCGTCGCCGACGCGCAGGGGACCGTCGTCCACCTGGGTGAGCGCGACTGCACGATCCAGCGCCGCCACCAGAAGCTCGTCGAGGAGACCCCCTCTCCGGCGGTCGATCCCGAGCTCCGCGAGCGGATCGGCGCGATCGCGGTCGACGCGGCGCGGGCGGTCGGCTACCGCGGGGCCGGGACGATCGAGGGCCTCCTCGACCGCAGCGGCGACTACTTCTTCCTCGAGATGAACACGCGCATCCAGGTCGAGCACCCCGTCACCGAGCTCGTCACCGGGCTCGATCTCGTGCGCGAGCAGGTGCTCGTGGCCGCCGGCGAGCCGCTCTCCTTCCGGCAGGACGACGTGCGCTTCTCCGGCCACGCGATCGAGTGCCGGATCAACGCCGAGGACCCCGCGAACGGCTTCCTGCCCGCGCCCGGGGCGATCACCGCCTATCGTGAGCCGGCGGGGCCCGGGATCCGGGTCGACTCCGGGGTCGCCGAGGGCTCGGAGGTCGTTGGCCTCTACGACCCGCTGCTCGCGAAGGTCGTCGTGTGGGACGCCGACCGCGAGCGCGCCCGCCGGCGGATGCTCCGCGCTCTCGAGGAGTACGTGATCGGCGGGGTGACGACCCTCGTCGGCTTCCACCGGGCCCTCTTGGAGCACCCCTGCTTCGTCGCGGGCGAGACGTGCTTCGGCGTCGTCGAGTCGGACGCGCTGGCGGAGCGCGCCGCCGAGCTCGCCGTCGCGGCGCCGGCGGCACCCGAGGCGCGGAGCGTCGCCCGGCTCCGGGAGGAGCGCCTGGGGCTCGAGCTCGACGGCCGCCGCTTCGACCTGCGCCTGCTCCGCCCGGAGCCGCCGCACGCCGAGCTCGCGCGCCGACGGCGCGAGCGCGCCGCCGGCGGCGCCCACCATGCCGCGGCCCGTGAGGCGGTCGTGAGCCCCATGCAGGGCACCGTGCTCGCGGTCGAGGTCGCCGAGGGCGACGAGGTGCGTGAGGGGCAGGTCCTCTGTGTCGTCGAGGCGATGAAGATGGAGAACGAGATCACCGCCCACCGACACGGCGTCGTCACGGGCCTCTCCGTGGCCGCGGGCGAGCAGGTCGCGACGGGCCAGGTGATCTGCGTCGTCGCCCAGGAAGGCGAGCCCGCTCCGCCCCCCGAGCCCTAGCACAAGGTGTCGCCAGCGCGTCGGTTGTAAGGCATGCCTTACATTTGGGTACGCTGAGGGAGTGAGCGTGAGCGTCGAGGAGAAGCCCGCCCTGCGCGGCCGCGCGTTCTGCGCCGCGCGGTCGAGTGCGAGCGAGGAGCCGCTCGCGGCGACGGCGAGCCGCATCGACCACTGGATCCTGCTCGAGTACCGCGGCCTCTGGGACCGGGACGTCCTCGGCGGCAGCCTCCTCTCGACGGAGCTCAAGCGCCACCTCCGCGAGCAGCTCGCAGCGCTCGGGAACGCGCGTCTCCTCTTCGTCAAGCAGCCCGAGCGCCGCGCCCGCGGTCGCCGCCGTCTGTTCTTCGGGAGGTCGCGGCCGGGCGTGGAGCGCTTCTTCGGCCTCGAGGTCGACCACCAGGAGGACCTCGTCGGCTTCGACTTCGCCGGGGCGCTCTCCGGCGAGGCGACCCCGGGCGTGCCGGTGGAGCACCCGCTCGTCGTAGTCTGCACGCACGGGAAGCGGGACCGCTGCTGCGCGAAGTACGGGCGGCCACTCTACGACGCGCTCCGGGACGAGGCCGACTCCGACTCCGTCTGGCAGTCCACCCACGTGGGCGGCGACCGCTTCGCCGGCAACGTCGTCTTCCTTCCGCAGGGCCTCTACTACGGCCGCGTTCAGCCGCGCGACGCCGCGTCGTTGCTCGCGGCTCACGCCGCCGGCCGCGTCGACCTCGACCGCTACCGCGGGCGCTCCTCGTACGGGTTCCCGGTGCAGGCGGCCGAGCACGCCGTCCGCGAGGCGACCGGGCTGCTCGGCATCGGCGACGTCGAAGTGGCCGGCTCCGAGCGGGTCGGGCCGGGTGCGTGGCGGGTCCGCCTGCGGACGTCGGCGGGCGCCCTCTTCGTGGCCGAGGTCGCCGAGGACGTAGCCGAGGAGCCCGCGTACCTGACCTGCTGCGCGGAGGAGCCGAAGCGCGCTTGCCTCTACGCGGCGACGGCGCTGCGCAGGCTCACGGCCGCGTAACCCGCAGGAAGCCCTCGCGGACGAGGCGGCGGACGAGGACGACCCGGCCCGCGTCGTCGAGCTCGCCGGGAAGCTCGGCCGCGGTGAGCGGCTCCTCGGCGCCGACGAGGGCGAGCAGCTCGGGGCGGGTGTGCGGCGGCAGGCGCAGCTCCTTGCCCTCGAAGACCAGCGTCAGGCCGTCGGCATCCTCCTCGACGTCGGCGATCACCGTCGGCCGCCGCTCGACCGGCGTCTCGACGTCGAGGCGATCTAGGGCGCGGAGCTGGGAGAGCCCGTCTTCCCGGATCGGCCGCCGGCGCTCGAGGAAGCGTCGCCGCCGCCGGCGCTCGACGTCCTCGGGGCCGAGTCGCGCGCGCAGCAGCTCGAGCAGCTCGCCGGTCGCGTCCGTGGCGCCGTCGACGCCCCGCCGGAACCGGAGCTCGTCCTCGCAGTCGGTGAGCGCCGCGCGGACCGCATCGAGCCACGTGTACGCGTCGATCCCGACCGTGAGGTGCAGCGAGTCGGTATCCGACGTCTCGGCCTGGTGAGGCCAGCCGCGCGGCAGGTAGATGGTGTCGCCGGCGCGCAGCACGAGCTCGTCGGTCGGCTCACCCGGATCGCCGAGCTCCGCCGACCAGCGCTGGTGCTTGAGCGGCAACTCGAGCACCGGGTCGTAGAGGAGCCAGCGCTTCTCGCCCGCGACCTGGAGCACGAGGACGTCGTGCGTGTCGTGGTGCACCGCGAAGCCCTGCGAGCCGCGCGGCGTCCAGTAGGCGTTCGCCTGCACGCCGTGCCCGAGCGCCTCCTCGAGCCGGCGGCAGAAGACCGCGAGCGGATGCCAGTGGACGTGGAGCGCCTGGAGCACGATCGTCGCTCCGGCCTGCCACTCCGCGAGGACGCGTGGGACGTCCGCCGTCGCCGTGAAGGGCGGCCGCCAGGAGACGTCGGACGTGTAGGAGCCGACGCCCAGTTGCCCGCCCTCGCGGACGAGCCTGAAGGCCGGATAGCGGATGGCCGTGGAGCAGACGAGCCGCTCGACGTCCGCCTCCGAGAGGAGGTCGTCGAACCGTCCCGGCTCGTGACGCGGGACGACGAGCGGCCGTTGCTCCCAGTGCTCGGCCAGGAACTCCTCGACGCCGACGGGCTCGAGGCAGCGCTCGAGCGCGCCGGCGGCCGCGCTACGGCGTGTCGCTGTCGTCGGCGTCGGTATCGGTCGCGTCGCCGTCGGTCGTGTCGGTGTCGTCCCCGTCGGCGTCCGCCTGCGGGTCGAGCCGCTCGT
>JAICGP010000132.1 GCA_025923055.1 Thermoleophilia bacterium | reverse complement strand
GGCGACTCGCCCGCCGACGACGTCGAGGGCGCCCGCGCGCTCGGCATGCGGGCCTTCCTGATCGACCGCGAGGGCCGTTTCCCGGAGCGCGAGGACGCGCTGCCGACCCTCCTGGCGCTGCCGGCGCTCCTCGGGCTCGCCGACGAGGCGAACGCCTAGGAGGGTTTGGCGGTACGTCTTCGTAGCGGCGTGGCCCTGCGGCGCAAGCGCATTTCGCCAGGCCCCTAGAGGCAGGGCGAGCGGCCGGGCGCCACGAGGCCGAAGCCCCAGACCTCGTCCTCATACGCGTAGAAGGCGCTCCGGGCGGCCGGCCCGTCCTCGACGAGCGCGACGTAGTCACCGCAGTCCTCGTGCGCGAGCTCGCCGTAGACGGCGCCGATCTGGCCCGCGTCGTCGCCGAGCGCCAGCCCCTCGGGGGTCGTCCAGCCCTCGGGCTGCCAGACCGTGAAGGCGTGCACGACGCGGCCCCGCGCGAAGACGACGCCGGCGCCCTCCGGCTGGAAGGGGCGCTCGTTGAAGTACCACGTCCGCTGCCGGCAGTCGCGGCAGACGCCGTGCCGCCCGCCCCAGGCGGCCCGCACCTCGGCCGGCGTCATCCCGAGCCGGACGCCCGCGAGGCTCACCCCCGGCATGAACGCGCCGCCCGTGGGCGGCTCCGCCGCCGCGGGCAAGGCCAACAGAGCGACGATCGCCACGAGGGCGAGCACGAAGCCGTCACGAACGCGTCTGCGTTTGGTTCCAAGTAACAGTCTGTTACTCGGCATGGCTTCCCGGCCCTCGCTAGCGGGAGCGGGCCAGGAGGGCGGGGGCCCAGGAGGCGATCGGGGAGACGTCGCCGTCGCGGCCGTTCAGGTCGCGCCAGCCGAGCGCGTGCTCCGCCTGCATCATCTTGTGGATCTGGGTCGTCCCCTCGTAGATGATCGGCGCGCGGGCGTTGCGGAAGTACCGCTCGATCCCGTACTCCGCCGAGTAGCCGTAGGCGCCGTGCACCTGGATGGCGAGGTGGGCGGCCTTGAAGGCGGACTCCGTCGCGTGCCACTTCGCGAGGCTCGTCTCGCGGGTGTTGCGGACGCCGCGGTCCTTGAGCCAGGCCGCCTGCATGACGAGAAGCTTTGACGTCTCGTAGCCGAGCACCATCTCGGCGATCATGTCCTGCACGAACTGGTTCTTGCCGATCGGCTTGCCGAAGGTCTCCCGCTCGCGCGCGTACTCGACGGAGCGCTCCAGGCAGGCGCGGATGACGCCGCAGGCGCCGGCGGCGACGGTGAAGCGCCCCTGGTCGAGGCCGTACATGGCGATCTCGAAGCCCTGGCCCTCCTCGCCGACGAGGTTCTCGGCGGGAACCTCGACGTCCTCGAAGAAGAGCTCGCCCGTGGAGCCGGCCCAGATGCCGAGCTTGTTCTCGGTCTCCTGGGCCGAGACGCCCGGCCAGGAGCGCTCGACGACGAACGCCGAGATCCCCTTGTGCTTCGCGTCCGGGTCGGTCTTGGCGAAGACGAGCGCGTGGTCGGCGACGGCGGCGTACGAGATCCAGTTCTTCTGGCCGTTCAGCACGTAGACGTCGCCCTCGCGGCGGGCGTTCGTGCGCATCGCGGCCACGTCGGACCCCGCGGCCGGCTCAGTCAGCCCGAAGCAGGCGATCTTCTCGCCGCGTGCCTGCGGCGAGAGGTAGCGCTGCTTCTGCTCCTCGCTCGCGTAGCGGAGGAGGCTGAGCGAGTTGAGGCCGACGTGGACCGAGATGAGGGTCCGGAAGGCCGCCTCGCCGCGCTCGATCTCCTCGCAGGCGAGCGCCTCGGAGACGAAGTCCATGCCGGCGCCGCCGTATTCCTCGGGGACGACGACGCCGAGGAGCCCGAGCTCGGCCATGCCCTCGATGACCGACATGTCGAGGTGGTGGTTGACGTCGTTCTCGACGGCGTTCGGCAGGATGCGGTCGTCGACGAACCGGCCGACGGTCGCCTGCACTTCGCGCTGCTCGGGGGTGAGCTCGAAGTCCACGGGCGTAGTCTAGGGGCCCGCCGCGGCAGGTTGGTACACTCGGCGCCTTGCGCGCGGAGGCTGGTGTCCGGCCGGTCCGGAGGGGTCGCCCTGCCCGCCTTCGGAGTGGGCGGACCCGCCTGGTCCAGGCCGCCCGCTGGGCGGCCTGGACGGTCGCGGCCGCCCTCCTGCTCCTCCTCGCCGTCGGCTTCGCCTACGCGGGGTCCGCGGGGACGATCGCCGGAGGGGTCACCGTCGCCGGCGTCGATCTCGCGGGCCTGACCGCGGCCGAGGCGCAGGACGAGCTCGAGAAGAGAGCCCGCCGCGTCGAGAACGTGCCGGTCGTCTTCACCGCCGGCGGCGAGAGCTTCCCGCTCCGGCCCGACACGCTCGACGTCCAGGCGAACTGGGGCGCCGCCGTCGACGAGGCGGTCGACGAGAGCGGCGGCCTCCTGCCCCTGCGCGGGCTGAAGCGGCTCTGGCTCCGCGCGACGGGCACCGACATCGAGCCGACGGCCGACGTCTACGACGCGGCGCTCGCCTACCGGCTCACCGAGATGGCGACCGCCGTCGACCGCCCGGCGCGGGAGGCGTCGATGGCCCTGCACGGTCTCGAGCCCGAGATCGTCGCCGGCCGGGCCGGGCAGCGCCTCGACCGCGAGGCGTCCGCGGCGCTCGTCGTGCAGGCGCTGGCCGGGTTCGAGCGCGCCGAGGTCGCCCTTCCCGTCGCGCGCGAGGAGCCGAAGGTCACCCGCGAGACCCTCGTCCCGGTCGCGGAGCGGGTGCGAACCATCCTCTCGGCGCCGGTCAGCCTCGTCTTCAGCGGGGCGTCCTTCACGCTGCGGCCGCGGGAGACCGCTCGGCTGCTCGAGCTCCCGGCGGAGGGCCGGGCCGGCCTCGCGGTCAAGGAGCGCGCGACCGCGCGGCGCTTCGAGAACGTGGCCCGCGGCGTGGCTCGAAAGCCGAGGAGCGCCGACTTCGAGGTCGCGGCGAACGGCCGCGTCCGCGTCGTCCCGTCCCGGCCCGGGCGCGAGCTCGACCTGGCTGCGACCGGCCAGGCGCTTCTCGCGGCCGCCTCGCGCCCGACGAACCGGACGGGCGACCTCGTGGTCACGCTCGTGCAGCCGCGGCTCACGACGTCCGAGGCCCGCGCCCTCGGCGTCAAGCGCGAGCTGGCCGCCTACTCGACGCTCTACTCCGGAACGAGCGACCGGATCACGAACCTCCAGCTCGCCGTCGAGCTCCTCGACGGGGCGCGCATCGCGCCGGGCGCCGTCTGGTCCTTCAACGACCACGTCGGGCCGCGCACCACGGAGCGCGGCTTCCGGCCCGCGCCGATCATCCTCAACGGCGAGTACGAGGAGGGCGTCGGCGGCGGCGTCTCCCAGGTCGCCACGACCGTCTTCAACGCCGCCTGGGAAGCGGGGATCAAGATCGCCGAGCGGACAGCGCACGCTCTCTACATCAGCCGCTACCCGACCGGTCGCGACGCCACGGTCAACTACCCGGACGTCGACCTGAAGCTTCGGAACGACACCGGGCGCTGGCTCGTGCTCAAGGCCTCCTACGACGAGAGCGGGATCCTCGTGCGCCTGCTCGGCGGGGGCGAGGGGCGTCGCGTCGAGAGCGTCGCCGGGCCGCTCGAGGTGACCGGGCCCCCGCGCGTCGAGCGCGTCCCCGACCCCTCGCTCTTCGAGGGCGAGCGCGTGGTCGTCGACGACGGCGAGCCCTCGCGCGCCGTGACGGTGGAGCGGATCGTCTACCGCGGCGACGAGGTCCTCTATCGCGAGGCGTGGACCACGAGGTACCGCGACGAGAAGCGGGTCGTCCACGTGGGCACGAAGCCGAAGCCGGTCGAGCCGCCGCCGCCCGAGGAGGACCGCAAGCCCAAGGACGACGAGGAGCCGCAGCCGCCCGGCGGAGGCGGCGGAGGGGGCGGCGGAGGAGACGGAGGCGGCGGCTCCGGCCGCCGCTAGCTCTCGGCCTCGGCGATCGCCTCGGCGAGCCACGCCGGCATCCGCGTCGGGCGCAGCGTCCCGGCGTTCACGCAGGCGTGCGCCGTCCAGCCCTCGGCGATGACGCGGGGCGGGTCGCTCGTCCGCTCGACCACGTACTCGAAGCGGAAGCGGGCCCCGCGCACGTCGGCCGCGCGAACGTGCACGACGAGCTCGTCGTCGAAGCGCGCGCCGTCCCGGTACCGGACGTGCGCCTCCGTCGTCGTGGCGTCGACGCCCGCCTCGACGAGCCCCTTGTAGCCCCCCTCGAAGCGCGCGAGGTACGCGATGCGCGCGATCTCGAACCAGACGAGGTAGACGGCGTTGTGGACGACGCCCTGGGCGTCCGTCTCGTTGAAGCGCACGCGGAGGTCCGTGGCGAAGCCGTAGCCGTCCATCGACGCGCGGAACTTTCGCAGCCCCGCCGCTGTCCAAGCAACCGACATGAAGGAGGAGACGATGAGGAAGATCCTGCTCGTAGGGCTCGTGGCGGCGCTGGCCCTCGTCGGCGCGGCCTGCACCGGCGACGACGAGAGCGCGGACGGCGAGTCCGCAGGGGGCGGCGCGGAGGCGGCCGTGGCCGAGCTGGCCGAGGAACAGACCGCGGCCGACGACGAGGCCCAGCCTGTCGCACAGCGGTCCGGAGGCGGCGGATCGCTCCCGAGCGCGGGCCCGCGCATCGTCCAGACCGCCTCGCTCGCGCTCTCCGTGCCTCGCGCGGAGTTCCAGCAGACGGTCGACAGCGCCCGCAGCATCGCCGCCGGCCTGGGAGGCTTCGTCGTCAGCTCGAGCGCTTCCCAGGGAGCCGACCGCCGGCTCGTGGCGGGAACGCTCGTCGTGCGCGTCCCGGGGCGCGCTTACGCGCAGGCGATCGAGCGCCTCTCCGACCTCGGCAGGGTCGAAGCCCGCGAGGAGAGCGGCCAGGACGTCTCGGCCGAGGTCGTCGACCTGGAGGCGCGGGCGCGCCACCTCGAGGCGGTGGAGCGGCAGCTGCTCCAGCTCCTCGAGGAAGCGGACACGGTCGCGGCCGCGCTGGCAGTCCAGTCGGAGCTGAACGGCGTGCAGCTCGAGCTCGAGCAGGTCCGCGGGCGGCTGCGCCACCTCGACGACCAGGTCGCCTACGCGACCATCTCGCTCGACGTGCGCGAGCGGGCTCCTGTCGCGGCGACGGGCGGCGGCGGGCCGTGGGGCATCGTCGACGCCTGGAGCACTGCCGCGCACGGCTTCGTCACCGTCGTCGGCTGGATGCTCGTCGCGGCGGCCACCGTCGCGCCGGTCGTCCTGCTCCTTCTGCTGCTCTACGTCGCGGCGCGCCTCGTCGCGCGGCGCCCCCTCCTGCGCAGGCCGAGCGCGTAAGGTCGGGCACCGGACGGGTAAGGTCCAGGCTGGGGAAGCGACCAGGAGGTCCGGATGGCGACGAAGAAGGACGAGACGAACGGCGGGACGCTGGGCCGGCTGTCGAAGCGCGGCGAGGAGGCCCTGACGAGGCTCGTCGACGAGCTCGGCAAGAACGAGCGGGTCACCGAGGCGCTCGATCGGGCCATGTCCGCGAAGGGCAGGCTGGACGGCGCGTCGCGGCGCGCCCTCGGGCAGGTCGGCCTGGCCGCCGCCGACGAGCTGCGGGATCTGCGGAAGCACATCGAGAAGCTCGAGAAGCGCCTCGCGAAGCTCGAGGCCGCATCCAAGGACAAGAGCGCCGGCGCGAAGACGGCGGCGTCGAAGGCGACGACCCGCTCTCGCGAGAAGAAGACGACGGAGGGCACGGCGTCGCCGGCGCAGGGACGGGCCGTGGGCGGCGGAACGGGCCGGGGCTCGGCCTCCGGCGGGACGCCCTCCTAGCCGCCGGCCGGAACCCGCAGGCGCAGTGCCGCCGGCACGACCTCGAACGCGGCCGGGGTCGTCCCCGGCTGCTCGCCGTCGAGGGCGATCGGGAGCGGCGTCGCGGTCTCGATCTCGAGCCGCCGGCCGCGGACGACGTCGGCCCGTGGGTGCGGCAGGTAGGTGCCGCGGTAGATCTTCGGGAGCGTGCGGACGAAGTCGAGCTTCGTCGCGTCGCCGATCAGGACGACGTCGAAGAGCCCGTCGGAGGGGTCGGCGTCGGGCGCCAGCCGCATGCCGCCGGCGAGCTGGTCGCCGACGGCGGCGATCACCTCGAGCATGCGGCCGGCGCGGCGCTCGCCGTCGATCTCGACCTCGTACTCCGAGTTGCTCCAGCGCATGAACACCGAGGTCGTCGCCCTCAAGAAGGCGATCCTGCCGCCCAGCGCCTTCGAGCTCGTGTTCGCCCGGGCGGCGATGGCGCCGCTGATCCCTGCGCCCGCGAAGTTGGCGAAGTACGCCTCCGCCGGGGTCCCGTCCCACTCGACGAAGGCGGCGCGCCCCACGTCGACGGTCCGGGTCGCCCCGTCGCGGGCGACCCCCACCGCCTTCGCGACGGCCGTCGGGATCCTGAAGCTGCGGGCGAAGTCCTTGCCGGTCCCCCGCGGGATCGTCGCCAGCTCGGCCCGGCGCTCGGGCTCGACTTGCATGAGGCCGTTCACGGCCTCGTTCACCGTGCCGTCGCCGCCGACGGCGACGACCAGCCGCGCCCCGTCCTCGCAGGCGCGGCGCACGAGCTCGACGATCTCGCCCGGGCCTTCGCTGAGCAGGGCAGGGCCCACGAGGCCCGCCTCGGCGGCCCGGTGGGCGATCTCGGGCCAGCGCCTGCGGGTCGACCCGTTCGCCGAGGCCGGGTTGACGACGAAGACGACGCCCTCAGCGGGCACTAGTGAGGCTCGTCCGTCACGACCGCCAGCGCCAACTCGGTCATCTGGTCGACCGCGGCTTGCATCTCCTCGTCCGAGATGCGCACGAACTCGCCCTCGACGACGACGTCGCTGACCGTGAGCAGGCAGCCGGCCTTCACCTTGCGCAGGGCCCCGAGCGTGAAGAGGACCGCGGCCTCCATCTCGACGGCCAGGATGCCGCGGTCGGACCAGCGCGCATACTGGCCGTCGTCGGCGTTGTAGAAGACGTCGCTCGAGACGATCGGCCCTACCCGCACCGGCTTGCCGAGCTCCTTGGCGGCGTGCACGGCCCCGTGGACGAGGCTCCAGTCGGCGGTCGGCGCGTGCGGCTCGCCGACGATGTGGGTGGCGGTCGCGTCCGCCGGGACGGCGGAGAGCGCCACGATCAGGTCCCCGAGCCGGAGGTCGGCCTGGAGGCCCCCGCAGGTGCCGATGCGCAGCATCCGCTTGACGCCGAGCATGGCGAGCTCCTCGATCACGATCGCCGCCGAGGGGCAGCCCATGCCGGTGGCCTGGACGGAGACGGGCCGGCCGCGGAAGGTTCCCGTGTAGCCGAGCATCCCGCGTTCCCAGTTCTTCTGCTCCGCGCCGTCGAGGAACGTCTCGGCGACGTACTTGGCGCGAAGCGGGTCGCCGGGCAGGAGGCAGGCCTCGGCGTAGTCGCCCGGCTCTGCGCGTACGTGAATAGGCATGGCGTTATCGTCCACGCGCATGGCGCGGCTGGTCAAGCGGCCTCGGCTTCCGCAGATCCTCGAGTTCTGCGCCGAGCAGCCGATCGAGCGCGTCTTCCTCGAGGATGTCGCGCGGCGCGGCCTCGGACGCTTCG
>JAICGP010000131.1 GCA_025923055.1 Thermoleophilia bacterium | reverse complement strand
CGACCAGTTCTTCGCCTTCAACGTCCTCGTCCTGATGCTCGTGATGCCGTTGCGGATGCTCGGCATGTGGATCGGGCAGGCGCAGCGGGCGACGGCGTCGGGGGAGCGGATCTTCGAGGTGATCGACGAGCTCGAGGACGTGACCGACCGCCCGGACGCGCACGAGCTGCCGCCGGGCGACGGTCGCATCGTCTTCGAGCACGCGCGCTTCGGCTACGTCGCCGACCGGCCGGTGCTCTCCGACATCGATCTCGAGATCGAGCCCGGCCGGACGATCGCGTTGATCGGCCACACGGGGTCCGGGAAGACGACCCTCGCCTCGCTCGTGCCGCGCTTCTACGACGTCACCTCCGGGCGTCTCACGATCGACGGGACAGATGTCCGGGACGTGAGGCTCGCGTCGCTCCGCCGGGCGATCGGCATCGTCGCCCAGGATCCTTTCCTCTTCTCGGCGACGGTGCGGGAGAACATCGCCTTCGGCGCGCCCGACGCGACCGACGAGGACGTCGTGCGGGCGGCCCGCCTCGCCCAGGCCCACGAGTTCGTCGAGCAGCTTCCGAACGGCTACGACACGGTGATCGGCGAGCGGGGAATCACGCTCTCCGGCGGCCAGCGGCAGCGGATCGCGATCGCGCGCGCCCTCATCCTCGACCCGCGGATCCTCATCCTGGACGACGCGACAGCCTCGGTCGACGCGACGACGGAGGCGCGAATCCGGCTGGGACTGCGCGAGGCGATGAAGGGCCGCACCACGCTGATCGTCGCCCACCGGCTGTCCACCATCGCCCTCGCCGACGAGCTCGTCGTCCTCGACCGCGGGCGGATTGCCGCGCGGGGGACGCAGGAGGAGCTGCTCGACGGCAGCCCCGTCTTCAGGGAGATCTACGAGCACGGCCTCCTCGAGCGGGAGTTCGCCGAGCGGGTCGAGGCCGCGGGCGCGCCTCCCGAGCCGCGCGCGGAGCGAGTCGAGGCGGCGGGGGCATGAGCCCGCTCGCTTTCGACACGGTTCCGTCTCCCCCGCGCGCGCATTCGCGCGTTAGGCTGGAGCCATCGGGTCGGGGAGGTGGGTCTCCCGTTGAAGACGCGGGCGCGCGTCTAAACGAGGGCCTCTTGCGGCTCGCGGGAGCCGCGCGGGCGCACCGAGGCCGACGCCGCTGCCGGGTGCCCGAAGGAGCGCACGCATGAGGGTCTGGCAGCCCGGCTCGCACCTGACGATGCAGCGCGGCGGCGAGGTCGGAGACTGGTCGTGGGCGCGCACGGCGCGGCGGATCTCCACACTCGCGCGGCTGACGGCGCCCTACAGGCTCCGCACCGGTCTCGCCGTCGGGTCGCTCGTCGCGGCGTCGCTTACGGCGCTCGCGCCGCCGTTCCTGGCCAAGCTCGCCATCGACGACGGGATCAGCGCCGGCGACCTCGACCATCTAACGCTCATCGTGGGACTCTTCGTCGTCGCAGGGCTGGCGAACCTGGGCACGAGCGCGGCGCAGACCTACTTCACGGGCTGGACGGGCGAGCGGATCCTCGCCGACCTGCGCAACAAGCTCTTCCGGCACCTCCAGCGGCTGTCACTCGGCTACTACGAGCGCAACCGGGCGGGCGTCATCATCAGCCGCCTCACGAACGACGTCGACGCGCTCGACCAGCTCGTCACGGACGGCGTCACGAGCCTCTTCCAGAACTCGCTCGTGCTCGTCGGCTCAGCCGTCATCCTCTTCTTCCTCGACTGGCGCCTCGCCCTCGCGGCCCTGGCCGTGTTCCCGATCATGGCGATCGCCACGAGCGTCTTCCGCGTCCGCTCGTCCCGCGCCTACAGAGCGGTGCGTGAGCGCCTCGGCCTCGTGACCGCCACCCTGGCCGAGGACATCGCGGGCATGCGTGTCGTGCAGTCCTTCACGCGCGAGCAGGCGAACCAGCGCCAGTTCCGGTCGGTGAACAGCCGCTACCGCGAGTCGAACCACGAGACCGTGGTCCTGAACGGCCTCTACTTCCCGTTCGTCGACTTCCTCTCCGCGGTCGCGACCGCGATCGTCCTCGGCTACGGCGGGTGGCTGGCCTTCAACGGCGACGTCACCGTCGGGACGCTCTTCGCCTTCCTGCTCTACCTCTCGAACTTCTTCGACCCCGTCCAGCAGCTCTCCCAGCTCTACAACACGTTCCTCTCCGCGGTCGCGGCGCTCGACAAGATCATGGACGTCATGGACGAGGAGCCGCAGGTGGTCGACCGCGCCGGCGCCCGCGAGCTCCCGCCGATCGAGGGCCGGGTTCGCTTCGAGCGCGTCCGCTTCGGCTACGGCGACGGGCCGGAGATCCTGCACGGGATCGACCTCGACGTGCCCGCCGGGACGACGGTCGCGCTCGTCGGCCACACCGGCGCGGGCAAGTCGACGATCGCGAAGCTCCTCGCCCGCTTCTACGATCCGCGCGAAGGCCGGATCACGATCGACGGCGTCGACCTGCGTGACGTCACGCAGCAGAGCGTCCGCCGGCAGCTCGGGATCGTGCCCCAGGAGGGCTTCCTCTTCGCCGGCACGGTCCGCGACAACATCGCCTTCGGCCGGGCCGACGCGGACTTCGGCGACGTCGCCGCAGCCGCGCGCGCGGTCGGCGCCGAGGACTTCATCCTCGAGCTGGAGGACGGCTACGACACCGAGGTCGCCGAGCGCGGCAGCCGCCTCTCGCTCGGGCAGCGGCAGCTCGTCGCCTTCGCGCGTGCCCTCCTCGCCGACCCGCGCGTCCTCGTGCTCGACGAGGCGACCTCGAGCGTCGACATCGGCACCGAGCGCCGCATCGAGCTGGGCCTGCGCCGGCTCCTGGCAGGCAGGACGGCGTTCATCATCGCGCACCGCCTCTCGACGATCCGGCGAGCGGACCTGATCGTCGTGCTCGAGCACGGCTGCGTCGTCGAGCAGGGAACGCACGAGGAGCTCGTCGCCCTGGACGGGCGGTACCGCGCGCTCTACGGCGACTGGGCCGCCGCGGCCTGAGCCGACCGGCCGCTCCCGTATGCTGCGGGCGGCGTGGGGCCGCTCAGTGGCATCTTCGGCGAGTCGTGGGAGCTGTACAAGGCGCACTGGCGCCACTTCTTCCTCATCGCCCTGCTCATCTACGCCATCGTCGCCGGGATCTCGGTGCTGCTCACGCTCATCCTGGGTTGGCTGGGGTTCCTCCTCGCGGCACTCGTCGGCCTCGCCGGGTCGTTCTGGGTCCAGGGGGCGATCATCGAGGCGGTGCGGGACGTCCGCGATGGGCGGGCCGACCTCTCCGTGGGCGGGACGTTCAACCGCGTGCTCCCGGTCCTGAACCGCATCGTCGTCGCCGGGATCCTGCTCGGCCTCGCGATCGGGCTCGGGCTCGTCCTCCTCATCATCCCGGGTCTCGTCGTCCTGACCTTCTGTATCTTCGTCATCCCGGCGATCGTCCTCGAGAACCGCAGGATCGGCGAGTCGTTCGGACGCAGCCTCGAGCTCGTGCGCGGGCACGCGTGGAACGTCTTCGGGGTCATCGTCGTGACCCTCCTGCTGCTGCTCGGCGTCTCCATCGTGCTCGGCCTGCTCCTGACGCCTCTCGAGGACTGGCTCGGCTCGCTCATCAGCCAGATCGTCGGGAACACGATCGTCGCCCCCTTCGCGGCGGTCGTCTGGACACTCGCGTACTACCGACTGAAGGCGCTCGAGGCGCCGGCCCGGCCTGCGGCGACCGCGGGCGAGTTTCACGCGTAGCCGCCCCGAGCACCCTTTTCCCATGCCTCTCCTGGCGGTCCTCTGCGCCGCGCTCGCGCTGCTCGCCCTCGGATGCTCCGGCGAAGAGGGAGGCGACGAGACCCCCGGGCCGGTCGCCGCGCAGGGCGGCAGCGGGGACGACGAGGCGACGGTCGGCCACATCCCGGGGATCGTCGACGCCGTGGCTCCGAGCATCGTGGCGGTACTGGTCTCCGGCCCGCAGGGGCAAGGCGAGGGCAGCGGCGTCATCTGGAGCGAGGACGGCGTCGTCGTCACGAACGACCACGTGGTCTCCGGCGCGGAGGAGGTCGTCGTGGCGCTCGCGTCCGGCGAGCGCCTGCCCGCAACGGTCGAGGCGAGCGACCCGACCACCGACCTGGCCGTCCTGCGCGTCGAGCGGGACGGGCTTCCCCCGGCGGAGTTCTCCGAGGAGCTGCCCGACGTGGGCGAGCTCGCCGTCGCGATGGGGAACCCGCTCGGCTTCGAGAACACGGTCACGGCGGGCATCGTCTCCGGCCTCCACCGCTCGATCCCCTCGGGCGGCCAGACTCCCGCGCTCGTCGACCTGATCCAGACGGACGCGGCTATCTCGCCCGGGAACTCGGGCGGTGCGCTGGTCGGCGCCGACGGAGCGGTCATGGGGATCAACGTCGCCTACATTCCGCCCGTGCAGCGGGCCGTCGCGATCGGGTTCGCCATCCCGTCTCCGACCGTGGTCGACGTCGTCACCCAGCTACTCGAGGAGGGCGAGGTGAGCCACGCGTTCCTCGGCGTGCGCCCGGCGCCGCTCACGCCTCAGCTCGCCGAGGAGTTCGGCATAGACGCCGAGGCCGGCGTGGTCGTCCTCAACGTCGTCGAGAGCTCGGGCGCCGAGAAGGCGGGGCTCCGGCCCGGCGACGTCCTCGTCTCGGCGGACGGGGAGCCGCTCCGCACCGTCGAGGACCTGTTCGAGACACTGCGCGACAGGGATCCCGGCGACCGGATCGAGCTCGAGGTGCTCCGCGACGGCGAGCGGCAGACGATCGAGGTGGAGCTGACCGACCGCCCCGAGCAGTAGGGGGTACCCTCCTCCCCGTGACCGAGCTCGACCCGCAGACGGAGGAGCGGATCGACGAGCCCGTCCCCGAGGTGGCCGAGCGCGAGGCCCTCCTGACGCCCACGCAGGCGACAGAGCGGATGCGCATCAAGCTGCCGCCGCGGGCGAACCGCAAGCTCCGCCTGCTCGTCGAGCGGGTGAACGCCGACGCGCAGCTGAAGGCGTGGTGGCACGTCGCCAACGTCAACGCGGTCAAGCGCCTGGAGATCAACGACCACTCGTGGGTGCACATCCAGATCGTGGCCAACATCGGACTCAAGCTCCTGCGCCAGCTCGTGAAGAACGGCGTCGAGCCGGGCGTCGTCCGCGACTACGGCATGAGCCGGGACGACGCCGAGGTCGTCGTCGCGCTGGGTGCGCTCCTCCACTGCATCGGCATGGCGGTCCACCGCGACCGGCACGAGGACTGGAGCCTCTTCCTCGCGGAGCCGAAGATGCGCGAGCTGCTCGACGGGATCTACGAGGAGCCCGACCTGACGGTCGTCACGGTCGAGGTGCTGCAGGCGATCACGAGCCACCGCGAGTACGGGCGGCCGCTGACGCTCGAGTCGGGCATCCTGCGCGTCGCCGACGCGCTCGACATGGCCGAGGGGCGCTCACGGATTCCGTTCCAGCACGGCCGCGTCTCGATCCACTCGCTCTCCGCAGCGGCCATCGAGGGGGTCGAGATCAAAGACGGCGAGAAGGCGCCGGTCCTCATCGAGATCACGATGAACAACTCCTCCGGTATCTACCAGGTGGACGAGCTGCTGAAGGCGAAGCTGCGCGGCTCGGGCCTCGAGCCGTACGTCGAGGTGGTCGCGCGGATCGACACGGAGGCCGAGAAGAGCCTCATTCCCCTCTACCGCCTCGAGCTCTGAGCGCGGATTCGGCGCGCGCCCGGGCGGCTACAATGGCCGGGCGTTGCGGGGTCGTCTAACGGTAGGACGCCCGGCTCTGGACCGGGTAGTCTAGGTTCGAATCCTAGCCCCGCAGCCTCGAGAAACCCCCGCACAGGCGGGGGTTTTGCTCTTCCAGGGGCCGCGGCCCGTCGACGCCGTCGCCGGCCGGGCGTATGCTCGGACGGCTTGAGGGCGATCGCGTCGTCGGCCTTCGCCGCCGTGCTGCTCGCAGCCGGCTGCTCCGGCACGGAGGAGCGCGGCTCGGCGCCAGCGACGCAGCCCGCAACCCCCTCGACCTCGCGCGAGACGGTCGCTGCGACCACGACCGCCGCCCCGGCTCCGGTCCCGCCGACGAGCTCCGAGCCGGAGCAGATACCCAGGGGACGGTTCACGGTCACGCCGCGCCGGTCGCTCCCCCCGCGGGAGCGGCTGCCTGCGTTCCGGGCGGTGAGGATCGCGGACGCGAACTACCCGGCGGGGCTCGCCGCCGCGCCGGACGGACGCATCCTCTACTCGGAGCTCTGGGGCGGACGGATCCGGGTGATCCGCCGCGACGGATCCGTCGACCCCGAGCCCTGGGCCGACGTCAACCGGCGGTTCGGCATCGAGTGGACACAACTCTTCCACGGCGGCCTCTCCGGCATCGCATTCGACCCAGAGTACGAGCGCAACCGCCACGTCTACGTCGTCACGCAGGTGCCCCACCGGCGAACCGGGTTCGCACGGCGGTCGCTCGTCGTCAGATACACGGAGGTGAACGGCCGCGGACGGAGGCCGCGCGTGATCCTCGACCTCCCCGCGAGCAAGTTCGACAACACGTACAGCCTCGTCTTCGGCCCCGACGGGATGCTCTACGTCCCGACCGGGTTCCTCGGGACGCGCCGGCCGGGGAACGCCGACCCGCTCGCCGATCTGAGGGGCAAGATCCTGCGCGTCACGCCGGCCGGCAAGGCGCCCGGGGACAATCCGTACGGCAAGCGGGCCCCGCGCGTCTGGGCGGCCGGCTTCAAGAACACGTTCGACCTGGCGTTCTTCCCGAGCCGCGACTACGCCGTCGGCGGCGACAACGGGACGGTCGACCACGACGAGATCAACCTGCTGATGGCTGGCCACGACTACGGGTATCCGGCGCACGAGGGCGTCACGACGCGGCGTCGCCTGACGCCGCCGCTCCTCGACTTCGTGTCCGACGCGCCCGCGCCCGTCGGGATCCTCCACTACTCGGGACGCCGGCATCCCGCCCTGCGCGGACGCTTCCTGCTCTGCAACAACGACGGCGGCATGGTCGCGCTGCGCCTGCGCCCCTCCAACCCCGGGCGGCTCCTCCGGTTGACGCCGGTCGTCGAGGGGTGCACCCTCGACCTCGTCCAGACCCCGGACGGCACGGTCGTCTTCAGCGACGCCGGCTCGATCTACCGCCTGGCCCCGGGCTGACGTCGGTCGGCCCGCCCCCGGACGAAAGGCGACCCGCGCCGGAGCACTGTGGCGGCCATCTGGTCGGCCGCAGAAAGGTGGCGCTCCCCGCGGGTCTCCACGAAGTGTCTCAGGCCCGCGGGCGCGCGTCCACCCCTGCGCGACCCCGACTTTGGGCTAGGTGAGACTCGACCGTCGGACCGTTGTCGCCGACTACACCATGTGAGATAAGGCGGGCGTTCCCGAGGGCCTTCGGGGCTCGTCGCGTGAGGGGAGTACGGCGAAAGGACTCGGGCTCCAAAAGGAGGCTCGGCGTTCGGGCCGCAGGACGCCGGGCCTCCTTTTGCCCTTGCATTCTCTCGCGAGGATCCGCACAATCGGTTCCGCGCGAAGCCTTTCCGGCCACGTGCCGGACAGCGGGGCGCATGAAACAGAGGCCGGCGGCCCGGCCTCTGTTTCCGTCTGAAGCGGAGAGCCGCGCCCGATCGGCTAGGCTGTCCGCGCACGGCGCATTCGTCTAGTGGCCTAGGACGCCGCCCTCTCACGGCGGTAGCACGGGTTCGAATCCCGTATGCGCCT
>JAICGP010000130.1 GCA_025923055.1 Thermoleophilia bacterium | reverse complement strand
GTCCAGCGCGTCTTCCAGTTCCGCCACTTCGGCGCGCTCCACTGCGGCTCATCGTACCCCGAGGGGGTTGCAAGGGCGCCGAGCGCCAGTTCATAATCGGGCACCTTCGAACGGTGCTCGCCGGGTGCCAGCGCCGAAACAAGAATCGGGCGAAGAGGAGGAGTAGTGAGACGAAGGACGATCTTGGCGTTTCTCGTGCTGCTCATCGGCGCGTTCGCCTTCGCGGCCGCGGGCTGCGGCGGGGACGACGACGACGAGGACGCGGGCGGCGCGGACACCGCGGCGACCGAGGACGGGGAAGGCGCTCCGGATCTTCCGGACGTGACGGCGCTCCCGTCTGCGTCGTGCACCGACATCGAGTTCGAAGGCGAGGGCGAGCCGGACGTGCTCATCGCCTCCGACCTGCCGCTCCAGGGCTCCTCGCGGACCCAGACGCTGCAGATGGTCGGCGCGATCCGGCAGGTGCTCCAGAACAACGACTGGAAGGCCGGTGACGTGAACGTCGGCTACCAGTCGTGCGACGACTCCACGGCGCAGGCCGGGAAGTGGGATCCGGGCAAGACGAGCCAGAATGCCAACGCGTACGCGGAGAACCAGAGCGTGCTCGGCATGATCGGCACGTTCAACTCCGGCGCCGCGGCGATCGCGATTCCGGTGCTGAACCAGGCCCCGGGCGGCGGCCTCGCCATGATCTCGCCGGCCAACACGTACGTGTGCCTGACCGAGGGCGGCCCGGGCTGCGCGGACGACGAGCCGGACAAGTACTACCCGGCCGGCACGCGCAACTACGTCCGCGTGGTCGCGCACGACGCCTACCAGGGCGCCGCGCTGGCCGAGTTCATGCAGGGGCAGGGGACGACGAAGCTGTTCATCCTCAACGATCGTGAGGCGTACGGGCTCGGCGTCGCCACGAACGTGCGCAGCGCGGCGGAGCACCTCGGCATCGAGGTGGTCGGCTTCGAGGCGTGGGACCCGCGCGCGTCGAACTACGAGGCGCTCATGCGGAGCGTGG
This sequence comes from Thermoleophilia bacterium, assembly GCA_025923055.1. Classification (GTDB taxonomy): domain Bacteria; phylum Actinomycetota; class Thermoleophilia; order Gaiellales; family Gaiellaceae; genus JAIBJN01. The sequence continues at coordinate 6,738 of JAICGP010000130.1, read as the reverse complement.
GCCAGTCCGGCGCGGACGGGCTCTTCCTCGGCGGCCTGATCGACGAGAACGGCGCTCAGGTGATTCGCGACAAGGTGTCCGTGCTCGGCCCGAACGACGGCGACGTGAAGCTCTACATGCCTGACGGCTTCACGACGCAGCAGACGATCGACGAGTCGGGGGTCGAGAACACCCGCGGCGCGTTCTTCTCGGTCGCGGGCATCCCGGTCGACGAGTTCACCGGCACGGCCGAGGAGTTCATCACGTCCTTCCAGGAGACCCTGGGCGGCGAGCCCGTCGACCCGTACGCCGTCTACGGCGCTCAGGCGGCGCAGATCCTCGTCGACGCGATCGCAGCGTCCGACTACAGCCGGGCCAGCGTCATCGAGCAGATGTTCGCCACCGAGGTGGAGGGCGGCTTCCTCGGCGACTTCTCGTTCAACGAGAACGGCGATCCGACGCTTGCGGAAGGCGCCGTCGTCGGCTTCACGATCTTCCGAGGTGAGGAAGAGCTCGAGGTCGAGACCGTGTTCTCTCCGCAGGAGGAGAACGTCGACGCTGCCAGAGGTAACTGAGAACCAGTCGCTGACGAGCCGGGGGAGGGCGGTCGCCCTCCCCCGGCTCGATCGTGGGGTCGTTCGCCGGTGAGCGTCGAAGCGGGCAGGGAGCGGCCCTCCCCGCTCGACGCGCTGCGCCGGGGCGGGGGACCGGGCCCGGTCGCGGTGGTCGGCGTCATCGTGCTCGTGCTCGTGGTCGCCGCCCTCATCCACAACTTCGTCGAGGCCCCGCAGGCCTTCATCAACGTCTCGCTGATCGGCCTCTCGACGGGCGCCGTCTACGCGCTCGTCGCGCTCGGCTACACGCTCGTCTACGGGATCCTGCAGCTCATCAACTTCGCGCACGGCGACGTGTTCGCGCTCTCGGGGCTCATCTCGAGCTCGATCATGATCGACGTGCTCCACCTCTCCGGCGGCGAGACGGCGGTGGTCATCGTCGCCGGGCTCGCGGCCACGCTCGCGATGACGATGGCCGGCGCCGCCACGCTCAACGCCTCGATCGAGTTCCTGGCCTACCGGAGGCTGCGCGGGCAGCCGCGCCTCACCATGCTGATCAGCGCGGTCGGCATGTCGTTCATCGTCCAGAACATCGCGCTCGCCATCTACGACGTGAACTACCAGAGCGCGCCGCCGCTCCTGCCGTCCGGCGCGGTGTTCACGGTCGGCAACGTGTCGCTCCAGTGGGACAAGCTGACCGTCATCCTCGTCACGATCCCGGTGCTCATCCTGCTCACCTGGCTCGTCCGCGCGACGAAACAGGGGAAGGCGATGCGGGCGACCGCACAGGACCAGGACGCCGCCGCCATGATGGGCATCAACGTCAACCGGACGATCACGTTCACGTTCGTGCTCGCCGGCGCGCTCGCGGGCGCGGCCGGCGTGCTCTTCCTGCTCCAGTTCCAGATGCGCTACGACACCGGTTTCGAGCTGGGGCTGATCGCCTTCACCGCCGCCGTGCTCGGCGGGATCGGAAACCTCGCCGGCGCGGCCCTCGGCGGGCTCCTGATCGGCTTCATCCAGGCGTATAACGAGGGGCTCGCCCACTGGACGCTCGGCGGCGACTGGACCCGCTCGATGGTCTTCGGGATCCTGATCGCGATCCTCGTCTTCCGTCCCGAGGGCCTCCTCGGCGAGCGCACTCCGGAGGGTGTCTGATGGCCACCGAGGGCGCGGCGCCGGCCGGCTTGCGCGGCCGGGTGGCGAGCGCGCTGCGCCTCGACGACGCGCGCCGCGGGTGGCGCCGGCTGCCGGCGCTCGTGCGCACGCTCGTGCCGGCCACGCTCCTCCTCGCGGTCGCCGCGCTCTACCCGGTCTACTACGAGAGCACGCTCGCCGAGCTGAGCGTGCCGGTCATCCGGCAGTTTCCGAGCGTCTCGACGGCCGTGATCATGCTCGTCTTCATGATGATGGCCGTCGGCCTCAACATCGTCGTCGGCTACGCGGGGCTGCTCGATCTCGGCTACGTCGCGTTCTACGCCGTCGGGGCGTACACGGCTGGCTGGCTCGCGTCGGGCCACTTCCAGCAGGTGCAGGTCCACATCGGCTCGGCGGGGATCTCGCCCGAGCTGCGGGGCATTCACATCAATCTCTGGCTCGTCCTCCTGATCGCGGGAACGATCACCGCGATCGCCGGCATTCTGATCGGCCTGCCGACGCTCCGCCTCCGGGGCGACTACCTCGCGATCGTGACGCTCGGTTTCGGCGAGATCATCCCGCAGTTCGTACGGAACGCCGACAGCCTGGGCGGTTTCAACCTGACGGCAGGGACCTTCGGGATCAACCCGATCGACTCGCCGGGCTTCGGGGAGGGGCTGAACGAGGCGCTCGGCCTCCCGATCAACTTCCAGCAGTCCTTCGAGAAGGTCAACCTCTTCTACTGGGGGGCGCTCGCCCTGCTCGTCATCACGGTCTTCTGCTCGGTGCGGCTGCGCGACTCGCGGCTGGGCCGCGCGTGGATCGCGATCCGGGAGGACGAGACCGCCGCCGCGGCGATGGGCGTTCCCCTCATGCGCACGAAGACCTGGGCCTACGCGATCGGCGCCTTCTTCGGCGGCATCGCCGGCGCCTACTACGCGAGCTTCAAGGCGGGCGCCTTCCCGAGCGAGTTCTTCTTCAACATCTCGGTCTTCCTGCTCTGCATGGTCATCCTCGGCGGCATGGGGAGCGTCTGGGGCGTCGTCGTCGCGGGCGCGGTCCTCGCGTACCTCAACCAGGAGGGGCTCGCCAACATCGGGAGCTGGCTCAACCGCGAGACCCCGCTCGACTTCGAGGTGTCGAAGTACCAGTTCGGCATCTACGGGGCCCTCATCGTGCTGATGATGATCTTCAGGCCGCAGGGGCTGATACCCGAAAGCCGGCGGAAGCGCGAGATCCAGGAGGGCGTGCACGAGGGCGACACGCTCTACGGGGAACGGCACGCCTGATGGCGGACGACATCCTCAACGCCATCGACGTCCGCAAGGAGTTCGGCGGGCTCGTGGCGGTCAACGACGTCGACTTCGTCATCCCGAGGGGCGCCATCGTCAGCCTGATCGGCCCCAATGGCGCGGGCAAGACGACGTTCTTCAACATGCTCACGGGCGTGTACAAGCCGACCGTCGGGAAGATCGTGTTCGACGGGCACAACGTGACGGGCAAGCCGCCGCACCTGATCACGAAGCTCGGCGTGGGGCGGACCTTCCAGAACATCCGCCTCTTCGAGCACATGACCGCGCTCGAGAACGTCCTCGTCGGCATGCACCACCGTCTCAAGGGCGGCATTCTCGGCTCCGTCTTCGGGCTGCCCCGCGTGCGTCGCGAGGAGCGCCACGCGCACGAGCGGGCGCGCGAGCTCCTCAACTTCTCGGGGCTCAAGAACCGCGACGAGACGCTCGCGCGGAACCTCCCCTACGGCGACCAGCGCCGGCTCGAGGTGGCGCGCGCGCTCGCGACGAACCCCAAGCTCCTCCTGCTCGACGAGCCGACGGCGGGCATGAACCCGCAGGAGACCGCCGCGTTCACCGGCTTCGTCTCGAAGCTGCGCGAGGAGGAGGGCCTGACCGTGCTCCTGATCGAGCACGACATGAAGGTGGTCATGGGCGTCTCCGACCGCGTCACCGTGCTCGACTACGGGGAGAAGATCGCCGAGGGCCTGCCGGCGGAGATCCAGAAGGACGACCGCGTCGTCGAGGCCTACCTCGGGAAGGCGGCGACGGCAGGAGCGACGTCGTGAGCGAGCAGGCTCCCGAGACCGGTGCCGCGCCCGCCGAGCAGCCGCGCGAGGAGAGGAGAGCGCGGCCCGGCGGTAACGGCGTCATCCTCGAGGTCGCCGACATCCACACGTACTACGGCTCGATCCACGCGCTCAAGGGGATCACGCTCGAGGTGCGCGAGGGCGAGATCGTCACGCTGATCGGGGCGAACGGCGCCGGCAAGTCGACGACGCTGCGCTCGATCAACGGCCTCAACCACCCGCGGCGCGGCGCCATCCGCTTCCAGGGCAAGGACATCACGAACGAGGCTCCGCACAGGATCGTCGGCATGGGTGTGGCGCAGTCGCCGGAGGGCCGCAAGCTGTTTCCGCGGATGAGCGTGCTCGAGAACCTCGAGATGGGCGCCTTCCAGCGCACCGACCGCGGCGGCGTGCGGGAGGACCTCGACCGCGTCTACGGCCTCTTCCCGCGCCTCAACGAGCGCAAGTCGCAGAAGGCAGGGACGCTCTCGGGCGGCGAGCAGCAGATGGTGGCGATGGGCCGCGCGCTCATGGCGCGCCCCAAGCTGCTCATGCTCGACGAGCCGTCCATGGGGCTCGCCCCGATCTTCGTGGAGCGGATCTTCGACATCGTCCGCGAGATCAACAAGCAGGGGACGCCGATCCTCCTCGTCGAGCAGAACGCGCTCATGGCGCTCGACGTGGCCAGCCGCGGCTACGTGATGGAGACGGGGCACATTGCCCTCACGGACGACGCCAAGGTCCTCGCCCGGAACGAACAGGTTCGCAAGACCTATCTCGGCGAGGAGTAGGGCGCGGGGCGCCCCCGGAGGGCGCAGGCCCTCATGCGGGCCGCCGTGCGGCGGCGAATAGACTCGAACCATGCCCAAGACGCTGACCGGCGCCGAGCTCCAGCTCGACGATGCGCCCGCGCGGGAGTCCGAGCTCTTCCTCGTCGACGGGAACAACCTCGCCTACCGGGCGTACTTCGCCCTCCCCGAGGAGCTGGCGACGACCGACGGGTTCCCCACGAACGCGCTGCTCGGCTTCACGAACATGCTCTTCAAGCTGCTGGCCGACTACCGCCCCAAGGGCGTCGCGGTGGCCTGGGACACGAGCCCCGTCCACCGCAAGGAGCTGTCGCCGGACTACAAGGTGGAGCGGCGGCCGATGCCGGACCTGCTGCGCGAGCAGTTCGCCCACTTCCGGCCGATCGTCGAGGCCTTCGGCTATCGCAACCTCGAGTTCGAGGGCTGGGAGGCGGACGACGTCATCGCGACGCTTGCCACCCGGGCCGACGAGGCCGGCCTGAAGACCTGCGTGGTCTCGACCGACCGCGACGCGTTCCAGCTCTGCTCCGCGAACGTCTGCCTGATGATGACCCCGCGCGGCGTCGCCGACGTCCACGTCTACACGCCCGAGCGCGTGTTCGCGCGCTACGGCGTCACGCCCGAGCAGGTGCCCGACTTCATCGGCCTCAAGGGCGACACCTCGGACAACATCCCGGGGGTGCCGGGCATCGGCGACAAGACCGCCGGCCAGCTCGTCTCCCAGTACGGCTCGATCGAGGGCGTGCTCGAGCACGTCGACGACCTCTCGCCGGCGCGCGGCAAGGCGCTTCGCGAGCACGCGGAGCAGGCCCGGGAGTCGAAGGAGCTCGCCACCATGCGCCGCGACCTGCCCGTCGACTGCGATCCCGCGCAGCTCGTGCTCGCGCCGCCCGACCGCTCCCAGCTCAAGGAGATCTTCCGCCGCTTCGAGTTCCGCAACCTCCTGGGCCGCGTCGACGAGCTCGACGTCGCCTTGCCGGCCGCGCCGGTCGAGGTGCACGGCGTCGCCGTCGCCTGGCGCGAGGGCGAGCTCCCCGAGGTCGCCGGGGAGGCCGCGATCGCGGTCGAGGACGGGCGCTTCGCCCTCGCGCGCACGGCAGATGACGTGCTCGTCGGCGCCTGGTCGCCCGAGCTCGAGCCGCGCCTCCGCGGAGCGCGGCTGGTCGTGCACGACGCCAAGGCGGCGCGCCTCGAGGCGGCGGACGACACGCTCCTGCTCGCGTACCTGATCGAGCCGGGCCGCTCCGCGTACCTCCCGGACGACCTCGCCGCCGACTACGGGGTCGAGCTCGTCCCGGAGCCGGCGACGGACGACGAGACGGCGGCCCTCGTGCGCCACGCGGCCGCCGCGCTCCGCCTCGCCCCCGTGCTCAGGGGGCGCGTCGAGGAGCGCGGCCTCGAGCCGCTCTACCGCGGCGTCGAGCTGCCGCTCACGGCGGTCCTCGCAGCGATGGAGGACGTCGGCGTCCGCATCGACACGTACCGGATGGGGGAGATCACCGCGCGGCTCGCCGACCGCGTCGAGGAGCTCGAGAGCCGGGCACACGAGCTCGCCGGCGAGGAGTTCATGCTCGGCTCGACCCAGCAGGTCGCGCGCATCCTCTTCGAGAAGCTGGAGCTGACGGCGGGCCGGAAGGGGAAGACCGGCTACTCGACGGACGCCCGGGTCCTGCGCGCCATCCGCGGGGAGCACGAGATCGTCGCGGTCGTCGAGGAGTGGAGGGAGTACTCGAAGCTCCTCAACACCTACCTCGGCCCGCTGCCGGGGCTGATCGGCCCGGACGGCCGCTTGCACACGCACTTCAACCAGGCGGTCGCCTCGACGGGGCGCCTCTCCACGTCGAGCCCGAACCTCCAGGCGATCCCCATCCGCACCGACCTAGGCCGCGAGATCCGGAGCGCCTTCGTCGCCGAGCCGGGCTTCCGGCTCCTCTCGGCGGACTACTCGCAGGTCGAGCTGCGCATCCTCGCGCACGTGTCGGGCGAGCCGAAGCTCCGCGAGGCGTTCGCGCGCGAGGAGGACATCCATTCCGCAACGGCGGCCGAGGTGCTCGGCAAGGAGCGCTCCGAGCTGACGAAGGACGAGCGCAACGTCGCGAAGATGGTCAACTTCGGGATCATCTACGGCATCTCGGCGTTCGGGCTCTCCGAGAACCTCGGCATCGAGCGCGAGCAGGCGCAG
>JAICGP010000129.1 GCA_025923055.1 Thermoleophilia bacterium | reverse complement strand
TCCTGCTTCCCGACCCCGAAGCCGAGTGAGGACGGAGCCGGCGGGCGAGCCCCCCTGGTGGCGGCGCGCCGTCGTCTACCAGGTCTACCCGACCTCCTTCGCCGACGGCGACGGCGACGGCTGGGGCGACCTGGCCGGGATCCGCTCCCGGCTGCCCTACCTGCAGTGGTTGGGCGTCGACGCGGTCTGGCTGTCGCCGATCTACCCGTCGCCGCACGCCGACTTCGGTTACGACGTCGCCGACTACTGCGACGTCGACGCGCGCTTCGGAGACCTCGCCTCGTTCGACGCGCTCCTCGAAGAGGCGCACGCCCGCGGGATCCGCGTCATCCTCGACTGGGTCCCGAACCACACGTCGGACCGGCATCCCTGGTTCCTGGAGTCGCGCGCGGCGCGCGCCTCGACCCGGCGGGACTGGTACATCTGGCGCGACGGGACACGCGACGGGCTCCCGCCGAACAACTGGCGCTCGGCCTTCGGCGGCCCCGCGTGGACCTTCGACGACCGCACCGCGGAGTGGTACCTGCACCTCTTCCTGCCGGAGCAGCCCGACCTCAACTGGGCGAGGGCCGAGGTGCGGGAGGCGATGCACGCCACGCTGCGCTTCTGGCTCGACCGCGGGGTGGACGGGTTCCGGGCCGACGTCGTGCACCTGATCGGCAAGGATCCCGCCCTTCCCGACCAGGACGCCTCGCTCGGGGAGGTCGACCGCGTCGCCATCCACGACGACCCGCGGACCCACGAGCTCCTCCGCGGGCTGCGGCGCGTGCTCGACGAGTACCCCGGCGAGCGGATGATGGTGGGGGAGGTCAACCTCCGCGACACGCTCAGGATCGCGACCTACTACGGCGCCGGCGACGAGCTCCACCTCGCGTTCAACTTCCTCGCGCTCGAGGCAGGCTTCGATCCCGCCGCGTGGAGGACGCTCGTCGAGACGGTCGGGGAGGCGCTCGTTCCCCGGGCCTGGCCCACCTGGGTCCTGTCGAACCACGACAACCCCCGGCACCGGACGCGCTTCGGCGGGAGCGAGCGGAGAGCGCGCGCCGCGGCCGTCCTCCTGTTGACCCTGCGAGGGACGCCGTTCCTCTTCCAGGGCGAGGAGCTCGGTCTCGAGGACGCGTTCGTGCCGCCAGCCGCCCGTCTCGACCCGGGCGGGCGCGACGGCGCCCGCGCCCCGCTCCCCTGGACGCCGGAGCCCCCGCACGGCTGGCCCGCCCCGCCCTTCCTCCCCTTCCCTCCCGAGCCCGGCGGCCGCAGCGTCGAGCGCCAGCGCGGCAGGCCGGGCTCGACGCTCCTGCTCTACCGCGGGCTGCTAGCGCTCCGCCGCCGCAGCGCAGCGCTCCGGGACGGCGACCTGCAGCTCGTCGACGCCCCTCCGGAGGTTCTCCGCTTCGTGCGGGTCGCGGCGGGCGAGCGTCTGGAGGTCGCTGTCAACTTCTCCCCCGAGCCGGCGGCGCTGGCCGGGGCAGAGGGTTCGACCATCATGCTGGCGAGCGACGACCTCGCCCCCGGGCAGCCGTTCGCCGGAGCCGTCCCGCCCGAGTGCGCCGTCGTCCTCTCGCCGTCCGTGCCGGCACAGAAGCGGCCCTAGCGAAGGGCGTCGAGCCGGCGCTCGGTCATCTGGCATCGTGTCGCGGTGATCCTGCGCGCGCCCGCGAACGCGATCGACCCGCGCATGCGCACGTACTGGACCGTCCAGGCCCTGACCGCGACGGCCGTCCTCGGGGCGCTCGTCGCCACCGCGACGACGATCGCGGCGGTGCTCGGCGCCGCGACAGCGGCCTGGGCCGTCGGCCTCGGCGGCGGGCTCGGCTTCGTCATCGTCGGAGTTTCGTCGCTCGTCGCAGTCCGGCTCGCGTACCGGCACTTCCGCTACGAGGTGACCGAGCACGGCCTCTACGTGGCACGAGGCCGTTTCTGGCGGCGGCAGCAGATCGTTCCCCATGCGCGCCTGCAGACAGTGGACACGACGGCCGGGCCGCTGCTCCGCGCCTTCGGGCTCGTGGCCGTCCAGGTGAGCACGGCGTCGGCGGCCGGGGGCATCTCGATCCCGGGTCTGCGGCGCCCGGTCGCCGACGAGCTCGTCACCGAGCTCGCCCGGCGTGCCGAGCTCGAGGAAGGCACATGAGCGGGCAGGAGCTCGGCGGGCGCCTGCATCCGCTCGCCGTCCTGCTGATCGCTCGCCGCTTCGTCGGCATGAGCCTGCTGCCGGCGGCAGCGCTCCTGCTCTCTGCGGGCACGAAGGTGCTCGTGCCTCTTCTCGTGACAGCGCTGCTCGTCGGCGTCCCGCTAGCCGTTCTGTCGTGGTCGCGCTTTCGCTACCGCGTCGCGGGCGGGCGCCTCGAGCTCCATTCGGGAGTCGTGGGCCGCAAGGTGCGGACCATCCCGCTCGATCGGCTCCGCGGCGTGGATCTGACGGCTTCGTTCCTCCATCGGCTGCTGGGACTCGTCCGGGTCGAGGTCGAAGCGGCCGCGGGCGGCGGCTCGCGTGCCGAGCTCTCGCTCGCCGCCGTCTCCCAGAGCGATGCCGAGAGGCTGCGCGAAGCGCTTCTCGGACGCGCGCGGGGCGTGGAGGAGGAGGAGCCCGGGCCGCGGCGTCTCTACCGGGCATCTCCCGGCCTGCTCGCCCTCGGCGGGATCACGAGCATGCGCTACCTCCTCGCCCCGGCCGCGATCGTCGGCTTCGTCTTCAACCTGGCGGACGACCTGCCGGGCGACATCGCCGGGCGAGCTGCGGACGCCGCCGCCGAGCGGGCACCGACCGACCCGGTGCTGATCGGGTTGCTCGCGGCCGGTGCGATCCTCGCCGTCGTGCTCGTCGCGGCTGCAGGCTCGCTGCTGGTCGACTGGGACTTCACGCTCGAGGACGACGGCGAACGCCTCACCGCGAGTCGCGGGCTCCTCACCCGCCGGCTGGTGCAGCTCGACCGCGACCGGATCCGAGGAGCCGACGTGCGGGACACGCCCCTCCGGCGGCCCTTCGGAATTGCGGCAGTGACCGCGATCGCGCCGGGGCTTCGCGGCCGCACGGGCGGGACGACGCTCGCGCCCGTCACGCACGCCGCCGCCGCAGCCGCCCTGCTGCGCTCCGTCGACCCGTTGGCGCCGGACCCACGAGCGCCCCTCGCCCCGCATCCTCCGGCAGCGCGGACGCGCAGGCTCGTCCGCACGCTCCCCCTGGCCCTGCTTTCGGTCGTGGCGGCGACGGTCGCGATGGTTCCCTGGGCGATCGCGGCCGCCGCGCTGCTCACCGCGTCGGCCGTCGTGCTCGCGCTCGACCGCTACCGCCAGCTGGGCCACGGCTTCGACGGCCGGCGGCTGGCCCTGCGCGGGGGGAGCCTGCTCCGGCGCTGGTCCGAGCTCGATCCCGGCGCGGCGGTGGCGTTCGAGCTACGAAGCTCCCCCGGCCAGCGGCGGGCCGGCCTCTGCACGCTCACGCTACATCTCGGGCAGGGTGCCGGCTCGCGGCGCGCGCTCGACCTCGGCGAAGAGCAGGCGGCAGAGCTCGTGGCCCGGCTCGAGCCGCGGATCCTCGCGCCCCTGGTCGCGTCGCGGGAAGCGGGCCGTGGGCCCGGCTAGCCCGGTACGGACTCGATGGCGAGCAGGTTCCCGTCGGGGTCCCGGCACCAGGCGGCCCGGACGTCGCCGACGGCGGCGATCCCGCCCTCCGTCTTCAGCTGCGGCAGGTCGTACTCCTCGAACTCGACGCCCCGCTCGCGCAGCCTCGCGACCGTCTCGTCGACGTCGTCGACCCGGAAGCCCGCGATCGTGTGCCTGCTCTGCCCGGCCCCGACGCTCTCGTAGACGAGCAGCGTTCCCTCCCCTGCCCTGAACTCTGCCTCCCGGTTCTCCGGCAGGTCGTCGCGGCGCTCCTGCAGCTCCAGCCCGAGCGTCTCGCCGTAGAAGCGAATTGCCGCCTCGACGTCCGAAACGGGCACGATCGCCGCGATTCTCGCGTGCGCGAGCATCAGGACGAGACCCCGGCCGGCTTGGGCAGCGGCTCGATCGCCTTCAGCGCGCGCTCGATCTCGTCTTCCGGCAGCGCGAAGTCCTCGAGGTCGCCGCGCAGGTAGGCGTCGTAGGCGCCGAGGTCGAAGTGGCCGTGACCGGAGAGGTTGAAGAGGATCGTGCGCTCTCTCCCCTCGGCATCCGCCCGCGCCGCCGCCTCGACCACTCCGTGGACGGCGTGCGCGGCCTCCGGCGCCGGGATGATCCCCTCGGCGCGTGCGAAGCGGACCGCCGAGGCGAAGACGTCCTTCTGGCCGTAGGCCTCGGCGCGGACGAGCCCGTCGAGGACGAGCTGCGAGATGAGGGGCGCGACGCCGTGGTAGCGGAGGCCGCCGGCGTGGATCCCGGGCGGGACGAAGTCGTGGCCGAGCGTGTGCATGGGGACGAGCGGCGTCAGCTGGCCCGTGTCGCCGAAGTCGTAGGCGAAGGGTCCGCGCGTCAGGGTCGGGCACGCGGCCGGCTCGCAGGCGAGCACCTCGAGCTCGCGCCCGGCGATCTTCTCGCGCAGGAAGGGGAAGGCGAGCCCGGCGAAGTTCGAGCCGCCGCCGACGCACCCGGCGACGAGGTCCGGGAACGCGCCCGCGACCTCGAGCTGGGCGAGCGCCTCCTGCCCGATGACCGTCTGGTGGAGGAGGACGTGGTTGAGGACGCTGCCGAGCGAGTAGGCGGTGTCCTCGCGCTGGGCGGCGTCCTCGACCGCCTCGGAGATAGCGATGCCGAGGCTCCCCGGCGAATCGGGCGACGACTCGAGGATGGCGCGGCCCGAATTCGTGTCCTGCGAGGGGCTCGCGACGACGCTCGCGCCCCAGGTCTCCATCATCGAGCGCCGGTACGGCTTCTGCTCGTACGAGACCTTGACCATGTAGACCTTGCACTCGAGGCCGAAGAGCTGCGCGGCGAGCGCGAGCGCGCTCCCCCACTGGCCGGCTCCGGTCTCCGTGGAGATCCTCGTGCGGCCGGCCTCGTTCACGTAGTAGGCCTGCGCCACCGCCGTGTTCGGCTTGTGGCTGCCGGCCGGCGAGACGCCCTCGTACTTGTAGAAGATCCGCGAGCGGGTGCCGAGCTCGCGCTCGAGGCGGTGGGCGCGGTAGAGGGGCGTCGGGCGCCAGAGGCGGTAGACGTCGCGGACGGCGTCCGGGATCGCGACCTCGGCCTCTTCCGAGACCTCCTGGAGGATCAGGTCCAGGGGGAAGAGCGGGGCGAGGTCGTCGGGGCCGACGGGCTCGCCGGTGCCGGGATGGAGCACCGGCTGCGGCCGGTTCGGCATGTCGGCGGCGATGTTGTACCAGCCGGCCGGGATCGCGCTCTCGGGCAGCGTGATCTTCGTCTCGCTCACGGCGAGGCGAGCATACCTCTACTCGGGAGCGCAGTCTTCCCCGTCCACCGAGGCGCCCGGCAGGCGGCCGAGGAGGGCGGAGAGGGCGGCGAGGTCGTTCTCCGAGAAGCGCGAGGTGAAGAGCTCGTGGATGCCCGCCAGATGGGTGCCCGACGCGTCGCGAAGCTTCTGCTCCCCTGCCTCGGTGAGCTGCGCGTAGACGACCCGGCGGTCGGTCTCGCACGCTGCCCGTTCGACGAGCCCGGCGTTCTCGAGGCCCTCGAGCAGGCGCGTGATCCCGGAAGCCGTGAGCACGACGCGCTCGGCGAGGTCGACGCGGCGCAGGCGTTGCTCGGGGGCCCGCTGGAGGTGGAGCAGCACCTCGTAGTCGTTGATCGTGAGCCCGTGGCCGGCGACGAGGTCGGCCGAGAGCTGGCGCGTCAGCGCGGCGTGCGCGCGCAGGAAGCGAACCCACGCCTCGAGCTGACGCTCGCGCGGAAGGACCGGGATGCTCACGCGTCTTACTGTAGTGGACGCCTCTGCAGACGAGCGACCCCGGAGCGGGGCGGCCGCCGGCGGCGGCTAGCCTACCGGCGTGCGCGACGAGCACGGCATCCAGGCGGAGGGGCTCGTCCGGGAGTTCAAGGGTGGGATCCGGGCGGTGGACGGGATCGCCCTCCAGGTCGCGCCGGGCGAGATCTACGGCTTCCTGGGGCCGAACGGGGCCGGGAAGTCCACCACCGTGCACATGCTCACGACGCTCTTGCCGCCCACCGCGGGGAGCGCGCGGGTCGCCGGCTTCGACGTCGTCCGGGAGGGCGCGCGCGTCCGCGCGGCGATCGGGGCGGCGCTCCAGGAGGCGGCCCTCGACCCGCTCCTCACCGGTCGCGAGCACCTCCGCCTCCAGACGGCGCTCCACGGCATGACGAAGGCCGAGCGCCGGCCGCGGACCGAGGCGCTGCTCGAGCGCGTCGGGCTCACGCAGGCGGCCGACCGGAAGGTCCGCACCTACTCGGGCGGCATGAAGCGCCGCCTCGACCTCGCCCTCGCGCTCGTGCACGAGCCGAGCATCCTCTTCCTCGACGAGCCGACGACGGGGCTCGATCCGCAGAGCCGCAACGGGCTCTGGGCCGAGGTCGCGCGCCTGGCGAGCGACGAGGGAGTCACCGTCTTCCTCACGACCCAGTACCTCGAGGAGGCCGACGTGCTCGCGGACCGCGTCGGGATCATCGACCGCGGCCACATCGTCGCCGAGGGGAGGCCCGCGGCGCTGAAGGCGGAGATCGGCCGCCCGAGCGTCGAGGCGGTCCCGTGCAGCGCGGGCGACCGCGCGGCCGTGGCCGAGGTGCTGAGGCGCTTCGGCCGCCCCGTGCCCGGCTCGCCGAAGGGCGTCACCGTCCGTCTCGACGGCGGCGAGGAGGCGCTCGCCGACGTCGTCCGCGCCCTCGAGGCGGAGGGGCTCCACCTCGACCACCTGCAGCTCCACGCGCCGACGCTCGACGACGTCTTCCTGGCCAAGACGGGCCGCTCCCTCGAGGGCGCCGGCGACGAGGCCGAGGCGGAGCCCCAGCCCGTGTCCGCCTGACCACCGGGTGAGCTCGCCGCTCCTCCTCCAGGTCGGGAGCCTCGCGCGGCGCTCCGTCGTCCGCACGTTGCGCCAGCCCGTCAACGTCGTCCCCTCGTTCCTCTTCCCGCTCATCCTGCTCGCGGTCAACGTGGGAGGGCTCGGCGCCGCGGAGCGGCTCCCCGGCTTCCCGACCGACTCCTACCTCGACTTCGCGCTCGCCTTCACGTTCATGCAGGGCGCGCTCTTCGCGACCACGAGCGCGGGCACCGACCTCGCGCGCGACATCCAGACGGGCTTCCTCGACCGGCTCGCGCTGACGCCGATGCGGAACGCCGCGCTCCTCGCCGGGCAGCTCGCCGGGATCGTCGTCCTCGCGCTCGTCCAGGCGACGCTCTACCTGACGGTCGGCATCCTCGCCGGCGTGCGTCCGGAGAGCGGCCTGCCGGGCCTGTTCGTCGTCGTCCTTCTCGCCGTGCTGATCGCGCTCGCCTTCGGCGCGGTCGGCGCCTTCCTCGCCCTGCGGACGGGCAGCGGCGAGGCCGTGCAGGCGATGTTCCCGCTCCTCTTCGTCTTCCTCTTCCTCTCCTCCATGAACCTGCCGCGGAACCTGATCGAGATCGACTGGTTCAGGACCGTCGCGACGATCAACCCGGTCTCGTACCTGATCGAGGGGATCCGTAGCCTGATCGTGACCGGATGGGACGCCCAGGCGCTCGCGCTCGGCTTCGGGATCGCCCTCGGGCTCGGCCTGCTCGCGCTGACCGCCGCGAGCCTGGCGCTGCGGGGGAGGATCGCGCGCGCGTGAGGTCGTTCCGCTCCGTCGCCTTCGGGGTCGCCTGGCGCGGGATCCACAACGCGTTCACGAACCCGGCGATCCTCGTGCCGTCGACGCTCTTCCCGCTCTTCTTCTTCACGGCGTTCGCGGGCGGGCTCTCGCGCGTCGCCGAGGTGCC